>CALIZI010000275.1 GCA_938028705.1 uncultured Saprospiraceae bacterium
TCTAACTTTGCCGAACTCAAGTTGCCGGGCGCACTCGTCTGACGAAGGTTTTTGTGAAATGTCGTGATTTGTCTCATAAAATATTCGCACTGAATAAAAGGATTCGTCTGACGAGTATTCGCTTTAGGCAAACTTAAATGGGTAGCCCCAATGTCCAAAGTCGAGTTATTTAATGAGTTCAAAAATTTATACAAGCGGAGAAGCGTGCATTTTTTCATAATTTGCCGTTGGTTTTGTTGTATTGTCTATATCCAGTAATTCGTGATATATGTCAATTAATTTTTGATTAATCATGCTTACCTCGTATTTATCTTCGATAAATTGTCGCCCGACAGTTCCCATGACTGCCCAGCTTTCGGGATGCGTGACGAGGTATTCTATTTTCTCGACAAATCCCTGAACATCTTTTTCGGGTACCAAAAAGCCCGATTTATTATCCAGCATGCCTTCCGGCAATCCATTGTGTATAGTGGTGACTACGGGCAGACCAACGGCTTGTGCTTCTTGGAGGGCTAAAGCCTGACTTTCCTTGTTGCCGTCTTTTGCCGTAATACTCGGAAAAAGAAATATATGAGCATCAGCCAGCAAATCAGCCACTTCGGGTTGGTCTTGCCAGCCCAAGAGGTGGATAGTGTCTTGCATGCCCAGTTCTTGAATCAAATTTTCGAGTACGGGGCGATAAGGTCCTTCTCCGGCTATTTTATAACTCAAAGTCAGGTCTTTATGTGTTTTGCAGACTTGTGCAACGGCACGAATGGCATACTCCAAGCCCTTTTTCTCTACCAATCGCGCCACAGAAACCAATCGAACGACTTTATCCGCTCCCAATGCCCGTTTTTTGAATACAAATTTTGTCAAATCCAAGCCCAAAGGCAACAAACGGATGGATGAGGGTTTTGCCCCGAGTTGCTTAATGGTATTGCCCATATAATTGGTGCCTACCGAGTTTAATTCTCCGTCTTTCCAAAGAGATTCAAATACATTATGCTTCCACTTGTGCGGATATACATAGGCATCCGACCCGTGAAAAGTGGTCAAAATCTTTCCGTTCAATACCCCGATTTTACGCAATGCTACTGCCATCAAGCCTGTATATCCCATTTGGCAGTGGATGATGTCGTAGTCGCTTCTATTGCTTTTGACCAACATGATAGTCGCATAAATTACTCTCATGTATATATCCATATTCGGGCAATCATATCTCTTGAAGTTGAGGCTTCTTAAAATAGCTCGTGGGTTTCGGTGAAAATTGATAAGCACTAGCCAAATAGCTTTTAAAATTTGCAAAAACCTTATTTGAGGCATGTGCATATAGCGAGTACCCTCTTCCAAATTGAACCGTCCTATATCAGGATGCAATTTCGGATGGTCAGACCTGTGAGATGCAATAATATCTATCTGATGCCCCGATTGGATTAAATTGACAATCTGGTCTAATAGATAAGTTTCGCACAAGCGTGGGAACGGACCCTGTATGTATGCTATTTTCATATTACTTACTCAAATTATTTGTATAAATATTAGTGGGAATGGATGGAGTATAGAGGTGCAGATAGGTCGGAAAATACTTTAGTGAGAATAAAAAGTATCTTAATTGACTTTCAAATGCTTGTTCTAAGTAGTTCGGATGAAACTATATAGAAATTAGCTTTTTTCTAAATGCCTCTGACCACAAAATTACAATGGCTCTCTAATTAAGGCTTGCACATTTGTAACAAATATTATACAATTTGTAACATTTGTTTAAATTACTGATAATCAATTGTATATGGTTGATATTTTTTAGTTTTAAATATTTAACAAATGCTATAAGATTTGTAACAAATATTATACAATTTGTAACATTTGGACTTTTTTGAGTATTGAATTTGTAATAAACGTTTTGCAATTTGGGTAGTGTTCGAGTAAAATAGGAAGTAGCATAAATGCAAGGCAAGTCACCATCAATTAGCATTACATCTTAAAGGACTATTCTAAATTTGAAATAAAAAAAGCCCACACAACATTTGCTGTGCGAACTTGACTATAAAAGTAATCAAATGTTTCTTACTTTACTATCTCGTATGCTTCTTGTCGTTGTTTGATACCTAATACGGCAACAATAGACATCAACAATCCGAGCATCATCAAACCCCATTCACCTACAGTTGGGATATTAGATACACCGAATACATTCTTTTCAGTAACAATGTATTCGGGTAATGAAATCTTTCGTAATTTAGCTCTTGAATTTCAGCTTCGCTGATCTTTAGGGTATGTATTTTATTTCAAGTTTAGTTCGCTTCAAATTTATGTATATCCTTTCTATTTCATAATGACTTTTTTATCTGGTTTTGTGTATATATAATGTCATTTCCTTAAACCCTTTTTTAAATACATTGCTTTTATTTTTAAAATGTAATAAACGTAAAACGATTTTGCAAATCGTCACGCAAATAGCCGATATTCTAACGTGAATTACGATTTACAAAATCGTTTTACGTCTCAGTCGAAATTTAATTTTACACATTTTTATTTTACTAAAATTTAAAAATAGTCGCTTAAGGAAATGACATTATGTGTATATATACCATATAAAAACATCAAATCAAAAATACATGGATAGTATTAGTCTGATCATCAATACGGAACGAGGGACTTTGGAGGGACAATCAAAAATGCTGATTGAATCCATCCGTCAATTCGGGGGCAGGTTCAAGGATGTTCCTATTTATAGTTATCAACCTCGAAAAGATTTTCGCGTCTCAACAGCAACCCTTTCTTTTTTTGAAAAACATCAGGTGAATTATATAGATATTCCTTTAAACATAAATCATATAGACTATCCACTTGCCAATAAAATCTATGCTTCTGCACATGCCGAAAAACATCTCAATAGCGAGACGATTGTATTTATGGATAGCGACACTGTCGTATGGCAAGAGCCAACAGCTTTCTATGAGCTGGGGAATCACGATGTTGCCATGACTCCTGTTTTTCTTAAATTAGGATTGGCAGCAAGCGAAACCGATGAGGCATATCATTACTGGCAAAAAATTCAGGAAGTGCTAAAAATTCCTCTGAATCAATACGTCAATACCATTGTTGACAATCAAAGGGTATTGGCTTACTATAATGGTGGTTTGACTGTGTCGAAAAGGCGTACCGGTTTTTTCCAATCGGTACACAATAATTTTGAACGATTGTTACAAGAAGACAGCTCTTTTTTTAAACATGTTTTCATGGAACAAGTAAACCTTTCAGCCACCATACTGTCTTCGAATCTAAATTTTCTCCAATTAGGAAAAGGCTACAATTACCCTTTGAAGGATCATGGTAATGTTAAGAATCCGATGTACCGTTTGGAAACATTGGATGAAGTTATCACCGGGCATTATACCGTATTATTTAAAAGAGGGAGAGATAAAAATCTATTGAAAGGGGAATTGGTCGCCGGAGAAAAAGGAGAATGGTTCAGGAGAAAAGCTATAGAACATGGAGTTTACAAACCATAAATAAAACAAAAATTTACTATGAGATTTAAATTTTGATTATTAAATAATTGTTATACTACAAACGGGGTAAATTTCGGAAAATGCTGATGTTGCATATTTCACGCAGAGGTCGCAGAGTACGCGGAGAAACATTATAAATCTCTGCGACCTCTGCGTTCTCCGCGTGAGATTTAAATGTTAATATTTTCCGAAATTTATGCCGTTCAAAGTATATTGTAATTAATTAATGTGTTCGCCAAATGAATAGTTGCAAATTCATAGAGAATAATTTATTGTTTTTAATTTTTATAAATTATTAATAATAAATAAAATACAAAGTATTATTTTGAATTAATTATCAATTCTACATTCTCAATTATCAATTTGGCGAAGGCATTGATTAATATATATAACTATTTAAAAATATCTGAAGGAAATTTTTTTAAAGTTAACCCTGCAAATTATAGGTAGGCAGTCTTTTTTCGTATTTCAGATCAGTAAAATCATTTTCATATACCTTATTGAATAGGCTCAACAATTCGGAAGACCATTGAATAGGTTCTTTTACAGAAACATTTTTGTGTGCTATGCTCGGTGGTGCTAAAACAGCTATTTTTTTAGCTATTTCCCCAATAATAAAATCAAGACCACTTTCCAATTTAAAAACTTCGATTGCTTCGTCCAAAAAATCAGTTTGTGGTCGAAAGTGGTTATCCAAATGAAACGCATTGTCTTGATACTGTATAATCTGTTGGATAGCCCAAGAAGAAAAATCAGGTCGCTGAAACCCTTTTTTCACATAGCTATGTGTTTCATAAAAATACTCGCTCTCTAATTTTTTATAAGGATTTCTTACAACGGAAAAGGTATAATCAAAAGCACAAAAATTACCCAAAAGCAATTTTAAATTGGCATAAGTAAGGTGTTGTGGGGTGCATTTTAAAAAAGAAGGCTGTATGGTCGAATGAAAATTTAGACCCGTGTCCGAAACGGAAGTCAACCACGCTTCTAGTGCCGTACCTGCCGTTTTGGGTATATGAATAAATAAAATGTTTTTCTGATTTATGTTGAATAATGGCATTGAAATTATATTTTTAGTACAACGGTTTGAGTTTGTCATTTGGGACGAGCGATCAACCACGGGGTTGGGATTTCTCTGCCCTCCCTTACTATTCGCCACCTGTCTTGCGGAAGAAAGGTATAAATTTTGGGTAACTTGACCTTGACATCATCAAAAGAAAAAGACCTGTTTTCAATAATTTCAACTCGGTGAGTTTTAGAAAATCTTTTTTGTAAAGTCGCCACGATTTCGGGGGCATGACATTCAATCACCCAGTGTGTTTTTGCACCGAGGGCGATAGTTTCCGGTGTGCATAAGTTCAGTTCTTCCCCTTCTATATCCATTATGATCAAATCGGGGTGCAGTTCCCTTTCCGCTTTTTCCAGTAACGAAGGTGTACAGATGCCATGCCGCGAGAGTCTTTCCTGAACCTTATTCTTTTCGGCAAGTATGCTCATAATTTTTTGTGCTTGTTCATCCATTTCCCAAGCAATTACTTTAGCTGAATGCCAACGAAGCAAGCAGCCCACCGAATAGTATCCCTCTGCCGCACCTATATCAAAAATGATTGCAGGAGGATTATCGTCAAGCGATTCAAAAAAGGGTAGCAATTCCATTTCGTAAGTCCCCACCAACTTGTTGACAACTAACCGTGTCCAGGGAACCTTTGATACATAATGCATACCTTTGGCAAAACCAGCTACAATCTGATTATTTAGAGATTTGCACAAAGCAGCATTAAACCTTTCATACGTCCATATCTTATTAAAAAATAAACTTTCTAAACGTGATTTTTCATCAATAGGTTTGATTGATCTTTGCATTTGTTTAAAATTAGTTTTTATTAAAAGGCAGCAATTCTTCAAGTATTGGGCTTTGGACATTAGGTAATTAGGAAACTGGGCAATTAGATAAAATGCTCATTATCAACAACCTATACTGATTTACATTTCACCTTGAATTGTTTTTATTGCAATTTTTATTTTACTGATAAACAGCGAATTATGTCCTCGTTAGCCTAATTACCTAATTTTCCAGTTACCCAATGTCCAAAGTCCAGTCAAGTATTGATAATCAATTTATAATAAGTACCAAGACAGAATTAGGTTTAATTAAAATTTTGGAATTATTTTTTTTGCTAATGAGACAAAAATTGCTGAAGTGTTTTTGAGTAAATAATGTACTTTAATATACATTCAATATTGATATGTTAGAAATTAACATCGTAAATTAAAGTTAATTTTACGATTAGGACTTGCACATTTGTAACAAATGCTATGCAATTTGTAACATTTATTTAAAATACTGATAGTCAATAAAATGGAAGTGACGTTTTTGGGAGATATGAATTTGCGTAAATTTGCTCGTTACTTAACACATAGAGTTGCCTTTTTCACTTTAATTTGAAATAAAAAAAGTCCACACAACAGGGTGCTGTGCGGACTTATAAAAAAAATCAAATGAAACCCTGGTAGTAAGTGGTTGGACTGAACTTAGTAACGATAAAATAATAACTTCAAGATTTGGACGGCTTCTTTTGCGCTTATTTTCCTCCTTGAAAACAGTTATTTATCCAGATAAACGCCTATTTCCAAGAAGAAAACTAAGCACAAAATAACCTCGTCGAAATCGTAAACTTATCATTTGCTCGTTACTGAGATTTACTAAACTCGGAAGGTGTTTTTCCATATACATTTTTAAATGCTCTGGAAAAATGGGAAGGAGAAGAAAAGCCGGTTTGGTAGGCAATTTCGGAGATATTCAGGTCTTTTGCTTGGAGTAATTGCATAGCGTTTTCAAGACGAATAGAGCGCACATACTCGGCGGGTGTGTGTTGGATAAGTGCTTTGAGTTTGCGGTGCAATTGCATACGACTCATCCCGAAGTGGCTGCTGATAGATTCGCCGGTCAGGTTAGGCTCATCAATATTCTCGATGATATATGTTTTTAATTCGCTAATAAATTTATCTTCTTTTTGAAAACCTTTTAATACACTCGACGCAGAACTATTCTGATAACGCGATTGCAACATCATCCGAATTTCGATGAGCTTACGCACGCGAAGCGTCAATTCGGTGGGGCTAAAGGGTTTGCTCATAAAGGCATCTGCCCCGCGCCCGAAACCTTCCATACGACTTTCGAGCGAGGCTTTGGCAGTCAATAAAATCAAAGGAATATGCGAGGTCGCAAGGCTGTTCCGAATTGCTTGCACCAGGCCGAATCCATCCACTTTCGGCATCATCACATCCGAAATAATGAGGTCGGGAACGATGTCAAGGGCTTTTTGTATGCCTTCTTCGCCGTCGGCAGCTTCGGAGATGATATAGGTGTTTTTATCAATGCAAGAACGAATAAAACTCCGCATTTCGGCATTGTCTTCTATGATGAGTAAGTGTAATTTGTTTTTATTATTTTCTGATACTTCGGTGGCTATGGCTGTGGCATTTTGCCCGTAGTTCGCCAAATCTACCTCAATTAGCTTGGGCGGTGTAAGTGAGGTTTGGCTTAGTTCGGAATCGTGCGCTACGGGAAGCATTACGGTAAATTCGCTTCCCTCGCCGAGCGTACTTTTTACAGAGATTTTTCCATGTTGCAGCGTAATTAATTCTTTGACCAATGCCAAACCAATACCCGTACCACCAATCGTATGTGAGTGGTCGCTGCTGCGATAAAAACGGTCAAATATCTTGGGTAGATATTCCGGCGAAATACCTTGCCCCTTGTCTTTTACGATGAGTTGAATGGTGTCTTTTTTGTTTTTTTGAATATTATTTAATTTAATACAAACATTGCCGTTTTCGTGTGTAAATTTGACCGCATTAGAAACGAGATTAGTGACGATTTTTGCCCATTTATCTTTATCAAAATTGGTTTCCCATGCCTTGCTTTCAGGTTTAAAATCCAATTCAATGTGTTTGACGGCGGCAAGCGGTTCGAATTGATAGACCAGACTTTTGGTGTATTCCACAATATCGCCATGCGAAATTTCGACTCGCATCTGCGCGCTTTCGATTTTGGCAATATCCAATAATTGATTAATCAATCCGAGCAAACTACGGGCATTTTTGAGGATACCGCGAAGGGGACGACGCATATTTTCCGGCGGATGGTCAGCCAATAGTTGCTCTGCCGGACCTGTAACGAGCGTCAGTGGCGTACGAAATTCGTGCGTAATATTGGAGAAAAAACGCGATTTGGTTTCGTCTAATTTTCTCAATTCAGCGGCTTGTTTTTCTATGGTTTCCTTATCGCGTTCGATTTGTACGGTGCGTTTTTTGACTTCTTCTTCGAGGCGTGTTCTGTCCTTTTCTAATCGCTTGATTCTTTGGCGAACAAACAAAAATATTAATCCGACAGCCAACAAACCTGCCACGATAAAAAACCAAATCTGTCGATAAAACGGTGCTTTTACATGTAAAGGAATCTCTATCACCTCCGACCATTCGCCTGATGCGGTTTTGCCTTTTACGGAAAGGGTGTAATGACCATAGGAGGGATTGATGATAGTGATTTTATTGTCGCGGGTATAAGACCATTGTTGATTATCAAGCCGATAGGCGTATTGTCTGTCATCCGTATTTCGATAATCCAACAGACTCATGTCCAATGTCAAAATTTTATCTTTCGGACTAAAATTGATTGCCTGATGACTCAAATATTCATCGGTTTTATCTGTAAAATATTCATCACTATTTTCCAGAATCGACAGCTTATTTACATAAATGGGAACTTCGTATGTCTTTTTTGTATTGATGTCTTTGGGGTGAAATTTGGTGATGCCTTCAATGCCTCCAAAAATCAGGGAATCATCCGCCGTCTTAAAATGAGCAAAGGTGTTGAACTCTTTGTGTGCTATGCCGTCTTTTTCCAGAAAAACCTGTGTTTCATAAGTAGTTTTGTCAAAGCACATCAAACCCTCATCACTCGGCAACCAAAGCCGTTCAAATTCATCTTCATACACCGCATAAATATTATTATTTTTTAATACATTTTCTTTTGTAAATGCTTTGAAACTATTCACCTTTCTATCCCAACGCATCAATCCGGCACCCTTTGTAGCTATCCAATAGATACCCTCCGCATCTTTGTGTATGTGGTTGATATTATCGGAAGAAAACCCGTCGGCTTTTGTGTAATGTTTGAGGAGTGTTTCTTTGTGATTATCCATTAAAAAAATACCTGCCGCCGTAGCTATCCATATCCCATCCTCATTTTGCAGAAACTGCCTGACATATACATTTTTTTTATCAATAGGTAATGGAAAAGGTTCGAGTTGACCGCTTGTTTTATCGAAAGCATACCAACCACTTCCCGTACCTACCCAGAAATTTTTGGTGATAGTATTTTGGAAGGGATAAGCGGACCAAAAAGGTGTTTTATAGGTTTTAAACGTATCTTTTTCGGGGATATATTGATGAAACCACTGTTCCATATTACCGCACCACAAATGCCCTTCATCATCCTTGAAGAAATTTTTGGGTTGCCCTCCTTTATCGAAGGAATATGTGCTTATTTCGCCTGTATGCCTGTTTCGTCGAAGATTTTCGTTGTATCCACTCCACCAAAGGTAATCTTCATCTTCATAGATTCCTCTGATACTGTTTCCTTTATAAACCGTACTTTTATTAATAATTTCAAAAGGATTTTTGTGGGCTAGTATGCGTACCAAGCCTTCGACCGTAGCTATCCAAAGGATATTTTGGCGGTCTGTCATAATGGATTTTTGCCCCTGCAATGCGCCAAGCTTCGTACTGTCTCGCAATAATATATTGCCTGCCTTATCGCGTATAATGAGTTGATTTTTTGCAGCATAAATTGTATAATCTTCGTGCAATTGAAGTATTCTCCCGCCCTTTCTTTCTTTGTCATACGTGGTGCTAAAGGGTAGTAAGGTATCGTTTTTTATTTGGTAATAATTATACCCTTCTTTAAAAGAAAAGAGTTCGAGGATACTATCTGCCCGCATACCCATAACCCAACTCTGAAGTTGCTTTGCATTATCAATGTTGTATTCATACTGAATTTTCTTATCCTTGATATTCCATATTTGTTTAGTGCTTGCTTTGTCATTTTCAAAGACTAAATAGTCATTATCAAATCCGGCTGCGATAGTAAGGAAGTGATATTTGTTCAGCTTGTAAGGGTGTTGATAAATCAACTCGAAATCATCTTCATAACTATATATTTTTCCGTTGCGGCAGCTTATCAGCACTTTGTCGGGATTGGTTCTTGAATTGCTGATATAGACCACCGAGTCCGCATCAATCAAACCGCCTGAAATGACATTCATCGAATAAATGCTGTCTTTTTCTGTATCAATCGCACCGCTATATTGTTGTGTTTCTATATTCATCTCACAATACCACAGGTAATTCCGCTTATCCAATGCCAGATATATCGCACCGTTTTGCGCGATATTTAAGTCCGAATAGGTATAAGTTTTGAATTTATCGCCATCGTAACGGCTGATATTTCCTAGCGTACTTGTCCAGATATATCCCTTATGGTCTTGTTTGATTTGAAAAATGTTGTTGAGTGGTAAGCCGTGTTCGGTATTTAGAGTTTGGACATCAAAGAAGTAGCTCTGCGAGTAGGCACAGCACATACCTATCACACAGCAAAATGCTGTGGATATTATTATAAACACTTTTTTCATTTCTATTCAAGTGGTTAGATGCCTCTGAAATGCAATGATATTGAAAATGTGGGTAATGGCAAAGTGAATGACGGGAAATGAGTAAAGATTTTAAGACAAGTTTGTCTAAACCATAAAAGTAGTTGAGACTTTTGGAATTTGAAAAAATAATTTAGACCTCCGTTTACTAAACTTCAAAGAGTTTAGTAAACGTACATAAGGCACTAATTTTTAGATTTTTACAAAAAGTAATTAATTATATGTTTTATTTAAAAAATAAAATTCATTCAATTGATTATCAATGAGTTAAGGTTTTAAACCGAGTTTCCCTCTCGGCTGAACCGAGACTAATTCCCATTTTGTCCAAAGTCCAATTGATAAGGACTCACGAATAAACAGACAAGGACTCCCGAATAAATGCCTCCGCTTCGTCCACCATATCGGGCGAGCCGAGAAAAACGGGTGTACGTTGGTGTAGTTCGGTAGGCAGGATGTCGAGGATGCGGTTTTTGCCGTCAGATGCTTTGCCACCGGCACCTTCGACGAGCATAGCCAGCGGATTGCACTCATACAACAAGCGCAATTTACCTTTGGGTTTGGATTTGGTGGCAGGGTAGAAAAAGATGCCGCCTTTGATAAGTGTGCGGTGTACATCTGCTACCATGGAGCCGATGTAGCGTTGGGTATAATCGCTGTTCATACAGTGGTCAATATAGGCTTGTGCGCCGCTCGGATATTTCTTATAATTGGCTTGATTGACAGAGTAGATATTACTTTTTTGTGGAATTTTAATATTTGGATGCGACAAGCAAAACTCACCGATAGAAGGGTCGAGCGTAAAGCCGTTTACGCCTCTGCCTGTGGTATATACCAGCATGGTAGATGAACCGTATAAGACGTAACCCGCAGCCGCTTGTTTTACACCTTTTTGTAAAAAATCATCTATAGTACACTGACTATCATAGGATTGGCGACGATATATCGCAAAAATAGTTCCGATAGAAACATTGACATCAATATTCGACGAGCCGTCAAGCGGGTCAAATAAGACGATATATTTAGATTGTTTATGGGTCTTGATGGGCTTAAAGGTATCTTCTTCTTCAGAGGCAATACCACAACATTCGCCACTATTTTTTAGACAAGAAATCAGCAAGTCATTTGCCAACATATCCAACTTCTGAACATCATCGCCGGAGGTATTTTCCGTATCTGCCCGACCTGCAATATCCACCAATCCGGCTTTATTTACCTCTCTGCTCACTATCTTGGAAGCCAAGCCAATGTCTCGCAACAAGCTCGATAATTCACCTGTCGCATAAGGCAAATTGCGTTGACTTTGAATAATATGTTCATCAAGAGAAATAATCTTATTCATAACAAAGATTTATGGAGCAAATATAGGAAATCATTTGTGATAAAATTAAGACTTTAGGGATAGGGTTTTGTCACAAAGCATAAAGTCATTTCAATTTCAATTTTTGATTTAGTTCTCCTTTGTCCGCTTTTTATTTACCTTTGGAGGGTGCTTTATCAGTCAATTATTCGCTCATTATGTATTAAGCGGTGAAAAATGTAAAATCCCGTCATTCGTCGGGACAAGTTGTAAAACACAAAATGTAAAATGTAAAAGTGTCGATAGGACATGAAGTTATTTATCTTTAAATTGTTATATATTTAAAATTTTTAAAATCAAATTATTGTTAAAAAACATTCACGTTATACACTTTTACATTTTACATTTTGTGTTTTACAACTTGTCCCGACGAATGACGGGATTTTACATTACAATAACGATTTTCACCTTATAGTACAGATGAGCGCAATTATTTTATCGGGTAATCAGGCTATATTATGAAGTATTTTTTTAATAAAAAAAATATAATTTATAAATTTTATTTATTTTAAAATAATAAATTTATTATCAAAAAATTACCAAATGCGTCTATTCGATTTATTCATAAATAAAAAAACACTTTGCTTATATTTCCTGTCGTTTATCATTTCGTGTACGTCCGTCAAGCCACCGCTCAATGACAATGAAACATCTGCCAATGCACTTACAACTATTCCTCATGCACCTTTAGCCTTTAATGAGCGGATAGATCGTATCACCTTCGGCTCATGCAACGACCAAGACAAAGCTCAACCACTGTGGACAGAAATAGAAAAAATGGATGCGAATCTTTGGATTTGGCTTGGCGATAATATTTATGCGGATACGGATAATCCCGCACAATTGGAAGCAATGTATAATAAGCAATTGGCGAATGACAGCTATTCAAAATTTGTCAGTCAAGTGCCTGTCATTGGTATTTGGGACGACCATGATTATGGTGTCAATAACGGTGGTAAGGAATATGCAGGTAAAGACGTGACCAAGCAATGGATGTTGGATTTTTTGCAAGTGCCACAGCAAGCGGAGGTCAGAAAACGAGCAGGTGCCTATCAGTCTTACGCCTTTGGTGAGGACGATACACAGGTCAAAATTATCTTATTGGACAGCCGCTATTTCAGAGATGCGCCAATACGCGAAAACGGTCAGTACATACCCAACGAAACCGGAACGATACTCGGCGAAGCACAATGGACTTGGCTCGACAATGAACTCAAAAACAGCACCGCCAAAATTCATATCATAGCCAATGGCATACAGGTACTACATGAAGACCACGCTTATGAAAAGTGGGCAAACTTTCCCAATGAACGCAAGCGACTGCTCGACTTACTCGCTGATTATCAGGTGAATATGCCAATACTCTTGAGTGGTGACAGGCACATTGCGGAGTTTGCGCGACTCGAACACAAAGGCGTTTCGATAGTCGAAGTGACTGCGAGCGGACTGACACATTCTTACGATTCGCTCGAATCCGAAACCAACCGACACCGCATAGGCGAGTTGATTACCAGTCTGAATTATGGTTGTATGCTGATAGATTGGTCTGCCGAAATACCGGAAATTACACTACAAATCAGAGGCATCAACAATAATCTATTGGATGAATTGCGTTTTTGAGTAGCGAGTTGTCGAGTTGCGTGATTCGTCAACCATTATGTGTAGTTGATTTTAAATATATTCACAAAAAAATATTATTTTTATTTTACAAATACTAACTCAAAAAATTATGTCAATGAAACTTCTACAAATTAACTTTTTTATTATTCTATTTTTTCTGACACCTTTTTTATCAGAACTCAATGCAACACATATCGTAGGCGGTAGCATCTCTTACGAATGTCTTGATACCAATCAATACCTCATTACGGTAGAGATATATCGTGATTGTTTTGCAGGTCAAGCAGCATTTGATGAGCCGCTTCCAATGGTCATATACAGCGGCATGGACGGTACCATTAAATATGGACCAACCCAAATGGTCGCTTTAGATAACGTTGAAAATGTACCACAGGATACAGATATTTGTCCTGCCCCGCAAAGCAATATCTGTGTAGAAAGAGGTATTTATGAACAGGTTTTGACGCTTCCGTTTAATGTACATGGCTACCATATTTCTTATCAACGTTGTTGTAGAAATAATAGCGTTTCTAATTTGATAGATGTTGCTGCTACGGGAGCAACATATACGATGTACATTTCGGCTGAAGCCCAACAAACTTGCAATAACAGCCCCACCTTTGATGATTTTCCGCCTATCATTGTCTGTGCTGATGAAGATGTAGGGTTTGACCACTCGGCTACGGATACAGAAGGTGATAAATTGGTATATAGCTTTTGCGCTCCATTGTCAGGAGCCTCTCAGTCCAATCCCCTCCCTGACAGTTCACCACCACCTTATACTCCGGTAAATTTTCTTTCGCCATATACTCCCGAACAACCGCTTGGGGATATGATGACCATAAATCCACAGACCGGTATTATTTCCGGTACGCCGAATGCAATCGGTCAATTTGTAGCGAGTGTATGTGTCGAAGAATACCGGGAAATAGATAGTGTATTGACTCTGCTCAGTACCGTTCAGCGTGATTTTCAAATTAATGTGGTCTCGCCGCCTGTTAGTGTAACTTCACCGGATTTGAATGCAGTCGGTATTTTTCCTAACCCCACAAAAGATATGATACAAATTGATATGCCGGAAAATAGTATCAATAATCATATTGAAATATTCGATACACTCGGAAAGCAAATTTACAGTACCAATACCCGTAATACCACACAAATTATACCTGTATCTACGTGGGAAAAAGGAATATATTTTGTGTACTTAAATCATCGGTCGGCAGGTAAATTTTTAATCATTCAATAAACACAATGAATCATAAAAATCAATTTTCGACTTTATTGTTCATCTTTTTACCTGTACTGATATACGCGCATGGCGTGTCTGCATCCGACCAAGAGATATTGACCAATGGTGGTTTGTTGGCGTATATTTGGGTGGGAGCAAAGCACATGGTGACAGGCTACGACCACCTGCTGTTTCTCGTCGGGGTTATTTTTTACCTTGATAATTTTAGGGATATTGTCAAATTTGTCACTGTATTTACGATAGGACATAGTATCACGCTGATTAGTGCTACCTTGCTCGGTATCCAAGCCAACGAACACCTGATTGATGCGGTCATTGCACTGAGTGTGCTGTACAAAGGCTTTGAAAATCTTGGTGGTTTCCGACACTTTTTTAAGGTAAAATCGCCCAACTTACTGTTTATGGTATTCATTTTTGGGCTGATACATGGCTTTGGTTTATCTACTCGTTTGCAGTCATTTGATATGGGCAGCGGTCAGATTCTTGCCAAAATCGTCAGCTTCAATGTCGGTGTAGAATTTGGTCAAATACTCGCACTCATTCCCATTGTTTTTATTATTTCAAAATGGAAAGCCTTTAGAAGTTATCAAACGTTTTACAAAACCGCCAATTGGTTTTTGGTACTTGCCGGTATCGGCTTATTTATCTTTCAAATGTATATGTACACCACGCATTGAATATCGAATAATGAAGTGCTGATAATCTCTATATGATATTGTTGATACCAGCTAAGCGTCTATGTAAAAAACTATGAACTATGAACCAAGAACTATAAACTGATAGCCTTGATACCTTTTAATTAAATTTCGTCTCAATTTGGTAAGTTGGTTGAGCAGTTTATCGGTAAATCAGGTGAAATATTGTTTTTGTATTTAAATATAAAAATTATAATTATTTTATAATTTATTTATTTATAAAAAAATAAATATTTATAAATATTTTTCATTATAAAATAATTTAACCCAAGTTGAATATGTAGCCCTCAAATTTTTTAGGTGGTTTAGTTGTCAGACGAATGCTGTTTTAGAAGGCACCGATTATTTGATAATATCTTCGCTTTTAGCAAAAGAATTCGTCTGACAACTCTCCCC
>CALIZI010000276.1 GCA_938028705.1 uncultured Saprospiraceae bacterium
GTTGGTTCTTCAACTTCTACTTCAACCATAGGTTCTGTTGGTGTTTCAACATCTATTTCTATCTCCGGTGCTTCCGGTTGTTCGATAGTAATTTCTGCAGACATTTCCGGTTCTTCATTACCGACCACAATCTCCACTGATGGCTCGTCCGGCTCACCTATGGTTACATCAATTTCTTTATTTCGTCTATTACGTCTGCGTTCTCTTCGTGTAAGAGGTTCTTCTACCTCTTCCGTTTCAATTTCGGGCATCTCCACTTCTATCTCTGCACCTTCTGATATTTCGGGTTCTGTTACTATTTCTATTTCGGGCATCGTTTCACCACCAAGACCAATATCCGGCTTAGGAGGTCGGGCAGGTCGCTCGCCTTCTGTCATTGTGATGTCGGGTTCTGTCACTATTTCTACTTCGGGAGTCATGGAGGTTTCGGTTTCCATGTCCGGCATGTCAGTTTCAACGACCTCTACGGCAGGTTCTTCTACCACGATTTCTACCTCCGGTATTTCGCTCGACATTTCTTCTTCGCCTATTTCTTTTTCGAGCATGGCGATTTCTTCTTCAATAGTTGCTTTCTCCTCATTCAATTTCTCGATGCGGGCTGCTTCTTCCGCTTCGCGCTCAAGTCTGTCACGTCTGCGGTCTTTACGACTTGGTCTTTCGGGGTCAACCTCAACGACTACTTCCGCTTCGGGCATTTCTTCTTCACCTATCTCTTTTTCGAGCATGGCAATTTCTTCTTCAAGTATAGATTGCGCTTCACTCAACTCGCGGATACGTGCCGTTTCTTCTGCATTATCTTCCCTGATTTGTTTTTCTATACGCAAAGTATCCCCGCTTTCATTCACCATAATGATTTCGCGTTCATAAACGGTTTTTTCACCTTGACCTACATTAGAAAATTCGACGGGCGGACGTGTACTGCCTGCTTTGTATCCAAAATTATATTGTAATGAAATGGTATTAAAAGTATAAATATCATTAAAACGATCATCCTCGCGTCCGCGCCAAATACCTTGTTGACCTGTGGGATTGGAAGCATAAGATTGCAGCGGCTCAAAAGTTTCAAAAGTAGGATATACACCACTTACATCATCTAAATAATCGGTAAATGTGTAGTGAAATAATGTTTCAAGATTGAGGTTGAGCTGCTTGCCAAACCGGAATTTAAAACCCAAGCCAAATGGAATATTGGGTACCAGAGTGCTATATGCCTGATCTTCTGTTTGTAAGCTAGTCAGGTCGGTCTCGTAAATACCATCTTGTAATACAATGACTGTTTCTTCTTCTGGAAAGGGGTCATTTTCAGCATTATTACGTACAGTAAAATCACTCCAATAATGATATTGCTGACCCGCACCGTAAAAAAGGTCGCCAAATACTTCAAAATCGGTAAGTCCGACACCAAGCATCAGATAGGGCGAGAATTGTATTTTTTTAAATGTTCGGCTACGTTCCAAATAAAGACTTCCTATCAGGTTGAAGTCATTAATTTGGGTACGGGCATTAAGCGAGCGGGTGAAGTTGAAGGCATCAGTCTGAAGGACATTTTGGAAGTTGACCGTACGGTCATTGGCAGTAAATCTGCCATTGCTCCACAAGGCTTTGATGCCAAATTGTGCATTCACATTACGCTCTATGCTCAAGCCGAATGCGGGGCGAAAATTTTGGGTCGGATTGGCAAGAAATTGTGTTTGTGGATTGATAATACGTGTATTCAAATCGCCAAAATAACCCATGCCGCCCGAATACAAACCTATTCGCCATCCGTAATCATTTTGTTGAGCATTGCCTGTAAGGGCAAAGACAGACAATAATATTGTAAAAATGTATAATCTTTTCATTGTTAATATATGGTTTATGGATGTTTTTTATTTTTAATTCAAAACGAAAGGTAAAAATACAAATAAAAAACCAATCTGTACATAAAAATCCAAATACCAAATATCAAGCACCAAATTCCAAAAACGAAATTTCAGATTCCAGATCGCAAGGTTTTCATTTTTTGTCATTTGTCATTTGGTTTTTGGTGCTTGATATTAACTTATTATGTGACATAAAAATACTTCGACAAAGTAAGTATTTCCGTATATTTTAATGAAGTGTTAAATTAAAATTAAGCAATGGTTTTTGTATTTCATCTATTTTAATATTTCAATAAAATATTATCTATAAACTTTGATATTTACAAATAAATAGCTATATTTGTGCAACTTCCTTCCTATGTGTTACTCCAATGTTTCAATATTTGGTAATGTGTTTTTGCGATAAGTGTCAAATGTGACTTTATATTTGGATGCTCGTCTAAAAAATACACTCACGCCAAATAGTATCAAATTCATTATTTCACTTTTTAAAAACACATCCACATGCTTATTTTCCTCATTGCTCTCGGAGCATTCATTACAGGAGGAGGATTCATTTTAGCTACTAACCTTTATGTACAAAAAAACAGAAAGCATACAATCAGAAGGTATTGAAAACCTAACTAATTGCTTTATCAAAACCATTAATATGTTTTCGGAAAGGCTAATTTATTCCAACTCACTTTAACCCCTTAAATCAGTTATAAAAAAAATCCTTTGATTTAATCATCAAAGGATTTTTTTTATGGAATATAGTCGTCATACGAATCACTACACTCTGATTTTTGGGAACGGCATGTTCTACTCGCATACTCGTCACTCGCTACTCGTTACTCTTACTACTTTAAAAACAGCCGTATAATCACCAATCACCAATTGGAGAAAGTAAGTGCCGGTGGGTCTATCATTGAGGTGAAAAGATAATTGCCCTTCCTGCATAGGAACAAACTCTTGAGTCATTATTTTTCTGCCCCACATATCATGCAGATAGACATTACCTTTGCGTGGCATATCGCCGTTAATATGGTAAGCTAAAGTCAGGCGGTCTTGAAATGGATTGGGTGTGACGCGTACATTTTCGATATTAATATTGTTAATTTTTAAATTATTTTGTCTGTTGATTATCAAGGTATAATCTTCCACTTCGCCACTCGTGTAAATATCACAACCCGTTGGAGGGTAGCCGTTCAGATTCATTTGTACACGCATACGAGTTTGTCCGATAGGTGCAGAAGCGGGCAGGCTGATATTGCCCGTCAAAGTAGTGCTGCTACTACCTTGATATACCATTTCTCCGGCATCCAAAAAATCGCCATCCTGTGTATAGTCAATCCAAACGCGCCAATATTCTTTATAGGTTTCTCCATTGGTGAAGCCGGGCGTGAGCTGAATTTGATAGGTCATACCTTGCATAACTTCTGTACTGATATTTGTATAATTTTCATATCCGCCTGCATATTCATCACTATTGCCGGAAGGGTTATTAATTCCATTAAAAATAACTTTTTTAATATATTCTAAACCTGAATAAATGCTGTATGAATCACAATAAAAACAAGGTTGGCACTCACCGCCACAATCTATGCCTGTCTCATCACCATTTTGAATATCGTCGGCACAGGTGGAGATAAGTCTGCCCAGGCATCCGCATAAGCCGTCGGTGGCATCATTATCTGTATTGGCATTGCCGTCATTGCAGGATGTACCCGCAGGCGGGCAAGGTACGCTATTACAGTTGCATTGATTGTCGGTCAGGTCATTGAGTGTGTTCGGATTGCCGTCTTCGCAGGGCGTACCCGCAGGCGGACAAGCTGCTCCGATACAATTGCAATGACCGTCTTCCACATCATTTCGGGTATCAGGATTGCCGTCGTCGCAAACTGTACCTGCAAGCGGACAACAAGGTTCGCATAACAAACCACCGCAATCCACGCCTGTCTCGTCGCCGTTTTGTATGCCGTCATCGCATAATGTATTTCCGGTAAGAATAACGAGTTGATAATCTTCCACTTCACCATAATAAAATTCTTTACAGCCGTCATTAGTATATTGACTATGCTGCATCTGTACACGCATTATCGGAAAAATACCGCCTTGTGGTTCGGGTATCGTTACTTCTCCGGCTACCGAGCCAATACCGTTTTTTTCAAAAAGCAATTCTTCTGCATCATCAAAATCGCCGTCAAAATTCAAGTCTATCCATACTTGCCAAAACTCTTTTGAAGGTGTGCCGGAGTATCCCGTAAACAAAGAAATCGGATAAGTTTCCCCTGCTTCCACACTTGTAAACAGGTGTGTATAATCACCGTAACCACCGTCATTGCCGGAGCGGTTGACGATGCCATTAAATACAACTTTATCAATATATTCATAATATGAATTGACCGCATCAGAGGCACAAACCGGACAGGCCGGGCAAGCATTTCCACCACAATCTATACCTGCTTCATCACCATTTTGAATGCCGTCATCGCAGGAGTAAGCAGCTATCGAAATGCCAATACATCCGCAATTACCATCGGCAGTATCGTTCTCGGTTTCGGGGTTACCATCATCACAAGGCGTACCTTCGGGCGGGCAGCAAGGCAGACAATCGCCACCGCAATCCACGCCTGTTTCTGTGCCGTTTTGTATGCCGTCATCGCAGCTCGGCATAGCGCAGGGCATACAGAAACCACCGCAGTCTATGCCCGTTTCATTGCCGTCTTGGTTGCCATTATTGCAAGTGGTATTTATTTGTAAATTAGTGGAAAGTATATATAAACCTCTTTGTTTGTCAAGAGCTAATACACGATTTGAGGGTAAGAAAGGATAGACTTCAATACAGCCCAAAGCACCATTGTATGAGGTATTGTTTGAAGTATCAAAATAAGCAACTCGCGTAGGATTAGGAATGTTGCGCGTATCAAAAACTACTACACCGTCCTCATGGTAGGCTGTAAATACATAATCATTTATTATATAAATATTTGAAGGAATATTGTTAGTATGTGTAGGTGCAAGCAAGGGCGCATGAAAGGTGCTGATAACAGGTAGTATTCCGCCACCGACTTCATCTATATAGATAATTCCGAGGGCTTGTCCTGCGGGTGCATTCTCTGTATAGACCATAAATTTTCCGGTATCGGAAAGCCAGCAAGCATTGGTATGTCCGTTGGTATTGGCACTTGCAATGACGGTCGGTGAAGTAGCTACAGACAAATCATACATACCCACACCTGAATTGCCATGAGCGCAGTACGCGATATGATCTTTCACAAAAAGATTTTCGACCTTGCCGCCCGAAAGCGGCACACTTGCTAAAACCGTCGGTAGGGTAGGGGAACTGATGTCAAAAATAATGAGACCATTATTGCGTGTGTTAGTACCCGCAGCGTAAAGACGAGCATTGATATGGTCAATAAAAATATTTGTACAGCTAGCAAAAGCGGTATTATTCTGATGTGCTTTAATCACCGAACCACCGGGCAAGGCACTCATATCAAATACCTGCAAGCCTTCATTGCCCGAACCCGCAACGGTATATATATAACGGTCATAAGTTTTGACATCGCGCAGCGCCGAGATACTGCCCAACTCAAATTTATCTATTAAATTGACTTCATTTGCTGTTGTGATATTTGTAATATAAATGTTTGATAATGAGGTGATTAAGGCGTATTCGTTGTTGTTTTCGTCCACATAGCCCCAAAGGTCATTATATACATTGCCCGAAGGATTCCACTGACTCAGCAAAGATATATTTTCGCTCGGCTGTGCCAATGAAAATATACTTTGACACAGCAATATCATCAATATCAAAAATGATGATCTTATGTTGTTCATATTAGATGTTTTGTTTTGTATTTATATATAAATTCAACTCATAAGATATTCTAATTTGGACTTTTATAATGTTATTGAAAATGAAAAATAGTGACAGGTTTAAAAATTTTAACATTATTTACTTGCAACTTTGTTGCATTTTATTCATATTTGCAACATTGTTTCATTTGAAGCGTAAAGCGATGGTAAAAATTGCCTTACATTCATTCCAAAATTTGTATTAATATTTAAAGAATAGCAAAATGAATAACTTTAAAATCCTATTTATCGCCTTAGCAGCAATAGCACTTACGCTATCTTCTTGTAAAAAAGATCCTGAGATTGAGGATCCGGAGGAAGTCATCACTACACTCAATTACACGCTCACACCTGCAAGTGGTGGTGCAGCTGTTACTCTATCGTTCCAAGATATAGATGGTGACGGTGGAGATGATCCGATAATTACAGTTGGCGCATTAGCAGCCAACACGACCTACACAGGTGATATGGAACTCTTGAACGAAAGTGTCAGCCCGACAGATAATGTCACTGCCGAAGTCGCTGAAGAAGATGAAGAACATCAGTTTTTTTACCAAACGACAGGTGGCATCAACATCGCTTATGACGACACCGATGCCAATAATAATCCGATAGGCATACGTAGTACACTAACGACAGGTGCGGCAGGTACAGGTACAATTAATATCATCCTTCGTCACGAACCGGATAAAAACGCTTCCGGCGTATCTGACGGTGACATTACCAATGCGGGAGGAGAAACAGACATCGAAGTAACTTTCGACGTGACTGTACAGTAAATTAGTTAGTATGTAATGCAAAAGATAGTAGGACACGAAAGTTCATGCTTTTTTTCTTTTTGTGTTTTACTCTTTTGCGTATTACATTTCAGATGACCGAAATTGGAATTGGATTACTGGGGAGTGTTCCGATAACGATTTTCTATCATCAGTGTTCTCATAAATTAATAGCATCGTTCAAATTATTCTTATATTTGGACGATGCTTATTTGTATAAATTTGAAAACGGTGAAAAATACGAGATTAAAAAAAATACGCACAAATCTATCTCCCCCTTTGGAGGGGGGCGGGGGGTGGAAAAATACCCAAGTGTCCACCCCCCAGCCCCTCCCGAATCAAGTACGGGACAGGCTTCCAAAGGGGGAGATGTATTTCTTGAAAAAAACCTATAAGGTTTCCGAAAACCTTATAGGTTTGATGCGTTGTACCCATCACAAAAGCACAGGGTTTAAACCCTGTGCTTTTGTGATGTCTGCGCTTTTGTACGCCTTAATTTTCCTATTTCCTCACCTCATTTTCGCTCAAAATTGCACCCTTACCATTTCCGGTCAAATCACGGACGAACATACCGAAGAACCGATTTCTTATGCCAATATTTTCTTGGAAGAAAGTCTAAAAGGTGTGGTGAGTGATACGCTTGGTCGCTTTGAATTGAAGGATATTTGCCCCAAACATTATCACTTATCTATTAGTCATATTGGTTGTGAGACGCAGCGATTTTATATTGATTTGCAGTCAGATACGATGCTTTTTGTGGTGATGGACCACCATAGTCACGACATAGAAGACATTATAGTGATTGGCGATAATGCCGTTCCGACGACCCAACAAGTACAAAGCATCACCGCACAAACTATCACCGAAAACGCCGACGAAAACCTCTCCAATATGCTCGAAACTATTACGGGCGTGAGTACGCTTCGCAACGGAAATGGCATCGCCAAACCCGTTGTGCATGGCTTATACGGCAATCGCCTGACGATACTCAATAATGGTGTGGCACAAAGCGGTCAGCAATGGGGCAATGACCACAGCCCGGAGATTGACCCACTGGTGGCGAATCGCTTGTCGGTCATCAAAGGTGTGGGTGCGGTGGAGTATGCGGGGAGTTCGCTGGGTGCAGTGATTTTGGTGGAGCCGAAAAAGATTGCCAAAGAACCACACTTGCATGGGCGAGGTAGTTATTTTTTTGAAACCAATGGTTTCGGACATGGTATCAACGCACAAGTACAACAGCACATCGATGCCTTTGCATGGAAACTCAATGGTACATTCAAGCGTAGCGGCGACAAGCGTTCGGCGACTTATTGGCTGCGAAATTCGGGCGCACAGGAAGCGAATTTTGCCCTGCAATTGGAAAAGTCTTTTTCGGAAAAATGGTTGGCAGATGTCTATTTGAGTTCATTCAATACGTCGCTTGGGGTATTGCGCGGGGCGCATATCGGCAATCTGACGGATTTGGAACAGGCATTGGAACGCGATGTGCCGTTTTTTACAGAAGAAAATTTTACTTATACAATAAATAATCCACGACAGGCGGTGAATCATCATTTGTTGAAAGCACATACGAAGTATTTTTTGAGTGAATCGCAATGGATTGATTTGACTTATGCCGGGCAGTTGAATATTCGTAAGGAATTTGATGTACGGAAAGGCGACCGAGACAGCATTCCGGCATTGAGCCTGACGCAGTTGACCAATTTTTTCGAGGCTAAATACGAGCGCGAACTTCCCCGCGAAACGCATTTCAAAACAGGTGTTCAATTTCAATTTATTGACAATACGAATAATCCCGGAACCGGAATTTTGCCTTTGATACCTGATTATTTTTCGTCCAAAAACGGTGCGTTTGTGATGCTCAATCGGCAAGCCGGAAAGCTATTTTTAGAAGCCGGAGCGCGATACGATTATGTGTATCAACATGTAGCAACGATTTCGCGGACGCTGCCGCGTGAGATTGTTCGTTTTGATAATCATTTTCATAATGTAAGTGCAGTACTCGGCGCGAATTATGAGTTGAATGAATCGTTGCATCTTGCGTATAATATTGGTGCTGCCACACGCCATCCTGCCATCAATGAATTGTATAGCGGCGGTCTGCATCAGGGCGTGAGTGGTATCGAAGAAGGCGACGAAAACCTTAACTCGGAACGTTCTCTCAAGACGACTTTGACTTTGGAAGGGAGCGTGAAGGATAGATTATTTTTTGAAGTTTTGGGTTATTTTCAGCATATCGGCGACTACATTTACCTAAATCCGCAAGACGAAATTCGGCTGACGATACGTGGTGCATTTCCCGTTTTTCGATACGAACAGACGGACGCACAGCTACTCGGTGCAGACCTTTCAGCAGAGTATCACATCCTCGAAAATTTCAATGCTCAACTCCAATACAGCTACCTACGCGGACAGGACATCAGTGCCGATATTCCGCTTATCTTTATGCCTGCCAATAATTTACGCTTCAACCTTGATTATGATATAGCTAAAATCGGCAAGTTGGAAAATATCGAATTGTCGCTCACCAATCGCTACGTTTTTGAACAAACACGCTTGGAAGATGCACAGGATTTTGCACCGCCACCGCCTGCCTATCTACTCACAGGCATTCACCTTTCTGCCCAACGTCAACTCGCTAATTCGCGCCTCACGCTATATGCGAAGGTGGATAATTTGTTTAATGTCCGTTATCGTGATTATCTGAATCGTCAACGGTATTTTGCAGATGACCTTGGGATTGGGGCTGTTGTTGGGGGGAGTTGGGTGTTTTGATGGTTTTTCTGATTGGACAGACAAGCAAAATATCTGCGAAAATCTGTAAATTTGCCCCAATCCATTCACACCACAAAATCAGATTATCAAGATGATATACAAAAAAGGCACCGTTGTAAAAATCAAACAAGGCGTAAAGGTAGAAGATATAAAATTCAGCATAGAAGGCTGGCATGGGAGGATAGGTACTTCTGAATACCCGGACATGATATTAGTGGAATTGGATAGTGTGGTGATGAAAAGCCTGCCCGAAGATTATATCATTAAAACTTTACGAAGTACGGGTATTGAAGGGTTCAATCATTTCTACCTAAATGAAGAAGATGTAGAACTTGCCACCGCAAGAGATACGCCCGCAGACGTGGAAGCAAGTCTTGATGATGTATATAAAAAATACGAATGGAAAGCATGGAGCAATGGCAGCCCCGAAGATGAAATGCTGGCAAAAATTATGGCTGAATTGGAAGACGAAGATTGGTTTGGCTATCTCGAAGAATATCTGACCTTTCCTTTTGAAGTTGAAATCAGAGAAACACACCACCGTAATGCAGGAGATTATCTCAAAAAAATCAAAATCCATAGCATTGAAGATGACGACGAACACTACGGCATCATCGTGAATGGTAGAATGGGGAGAAAAAAAGTCAATTATCCATTGTGTGACTTGGAGGTTGTAGATAAGGAAAGTCCGAATTATCTGCCTGTTCGGGCGTATTGTATTTGGTTTGCTAATCGTTGAGAGAAATTACGCGACTACATCTATCAACTCCACTTTAAATTTAATTTGTGCTTTCAAGGCATCAAAAACTTTCAAAATCGTAGCAATTGTTACGTTCTTTGAGCCTTTTTCGAGTTTGGAAATTTGAGATTTCTGTACACCGACCAACTGACCAAGTTCTTCTTGTGTCAAACTACGTTCTTTTCGGACATTTTTTATCATTTCACCAATCAAATCTATTTGTAAATCAAATTCGTATTGGTCGCGCCCGGGTGTGCCTTTTTTGCCGATGTATTTGTCTTTGGCTTCGTCTAATGTTATTTTTTTCATGGTTAAAATTAGTTAAAAGTTTCTATAAAAGGAAACTTTTAGTGAATGTTATTGCCGCATTAATGATATGATAAGTAGGATAAACGCACAAAAAATAAAAACCCCAAAATCAACCGTCATTCTAAACCCCGATTTGTCCGCGATAGCTATCGGGATGCCGAGTCTTGGCACGATGTCCGAACAGGTAGAGAAAATTCATGAATTTTCTTTACCTGTTCAAAGTGGTGCTAAAAGTCGGGCAGATTCTGAATCGAGTTCAGAATGACGGTTGCTCTTAGTAGTGCATCAACTTGAAACTTATTGAAAGTCAGAGGTTAGCATTTTTATGTTGTGACATCTTTTTTTAATTAATTTTGGAAAGAAATTGTACAATATCTATATTTGTGCTGTGGATATGTAACTTTGAAGAAACACACTTCCATAGAATTTTATTTATATTATAATAAATCGGCAACTTAAATCATTTTTAAGTAAAATCACCAAATAGAGAAGACATTATGCTTGAAAAAATCAAAGATATAAGAAACAAAATTTGTGACGGAAATATAAAATCTGCATTAGAAAAGGTCAAAGAATTATGTAATCATATAGATGACCGAGAATTGAAAAATAGGGTGTTTTTGGCTTGCTCAATCTACAATAGCTCCACGCAAGAAGAAACCTTAGGGCTTGGAGATAAACCAGTCCAAAAAAATAACTCAATTTTGTCAATACTCGAAATGCTGGATTCTGTTGAAGATTATTTTAAAGAAAGCGTTTCTCAAAATTTAGTGACGAATGAAGAGCGCACGTTGAGACCGCAAGAATTAATTTCTTTATACGAAATAATATCTGCCAATACAGAAAAAATTGAACAATTAGACAGTAATGAAAAACAACTATTGTACATGCAAGCCTTGAGACTCAAAAAAGTAATGCATGATAAAATTGATCAAAAACTTAATAAAGAATATCCCCTCATCATTTTTAATCGTTTAATTTTTGCAGAAAAATTAGACAAAATCGAAATAGATCAGCTCTCAACCATTCCTGCGAATAAACAATTCACTTGGTATGAGAAAGGGCTTATAGTATCCGCAATAAGTTTAAGTTTGATAAAGAGATTCGATCCTGCTAAAATAGATTTGCTTATAAACTTTATAATTCCCTTTGATGATTTAGTTTGGCAAAGAGCTTTATTGGGTTTAGTATTGGGCTTAAAAAACAGAGAAGATAAAATTAAACTTTATCCAGATACTGTCAGGAAATTAGAAAGACTCCAAGAAATTCAAGATGTTGAAATTGGACTACAAATAATAGGGGCAGAGCTAAATAAAGAATCTTACAAAGGTTGTTTCATGTGGAGGTGGTCCAGATTCATGGACAAAAATAGTTTCAAAATTCTTGGAAAAGTTGAACAATGGTTTCTCCCATTTTATCCCAATAACCCTATTATAGAAAATGTTAAACAAAGTTTCCCTAATGTAAAAGATATTGAGTTGATTCCAGAACTTATAACCAATGACAGACATTTAAGTAATTCGCAAAAATATGCAATAGTCTTAGAATTACCTAAATGGGAAGAATGTAAGGTAAATGATTTTATTCGTTCACTAAAATCTGGAAAGAACTGTACGAGGGAACATATATTCGACCCCTATATTGCTGATTTTTTCTGGTTCTTTACTTTTTTCCCTAGTGATGAATTTGAAAATTTATTTAAAGAAACTTCCCTTTCGGTTAAATTTTATCCAGATTCTACAATATTGCTTACAGGTTCAATTTTAAGATACAAATCCTCAGAAAGTCCCAATAACTGAATGATTTTCCTTTGCAATTTATTTAATTGAGGTGGAACTACTTGTACG
>CALIZI010000277.1 GCA_938028705.1 uncultured Saprospiraceae bacterium
TTCATGGAAGGGCTTATAGTCCTCGCTCATTGGCAATTGGCTCAACAGTTCTTCAAAGAACATGACATCCCCCCAGAAAAACTGGAGGAACTAATGGCTTTCTTGGAATAGGTAGTTATTTTTTTATCCGTAGTTTTCAAAAGATTGGACTCATCAACACATCAAAGTTACAACTATATCCTTGATCAATGGGAAATAAACTTTAAAAATGAATATACTTACAACAACGATGAAAATCTTGTACTACATCATCGTTTTATATGGAATAACAACGCACAACGATGGAGAGCCGACCTCAAGTATGAATATACCTATGATAACGAAGGTAGTCTCACACAATATATGCTTTCAAGTTGGTACAGTTCCATTCAAGACTGGACACCCAATATCAAATATGAATACACTTACGACGGTAATGGGAAGTTGGTGTCATACCTACAAACGAGACGGGATGATAACACCCAAATATGGGAGAATTCTATCAGACGCGAATATACGTATGATAATAATGATAACTTGACATCGTACATAAATTTGGATTGGGATGATGACACCCAAACATGGGTAAATTTCACCAAACGTGAATACACTTATGACAATAATGACAATTTGGTATTGTACACAAATTTGGATTGGGATAATAATGCCATGTATTGGAAAAATGATAGGAAAAGAAAATACACCTACGATAATGAGGAGCGATTAATTGCATATCTGACATCGACTTGGGATGACGTTGACCAACAATGGTTTTCATCGTATAGAGACGAATATGCTTATGATAATGAAGAAAACTTGACGACAGCTTGGCTTTATCACCTGAAGGGTCCTGTAGAAATCCTTATGCATAAAAATGAATATGCCTATGATAATTCATATACATACGATGAATTGATTATACCCCTTCCAAAACTATATGCCAGACACAAACCAATAAGCGTCAGTCGTAAAGACTGGAAAATAGATACACAAGAATGGATTGAAGACCGTCGAACAGCTTATTACTACTCTGAACAAATCGTAGGCATCACCCCCGCCACCGAAGCAGGTATCGAAATCTTCCCCAACCCTGCCAACGATTTTATCACGTTCAATTTAGAAAACACCAACTCTACCACTGTCCAACTCTACGATGCACAAGGCAAACACATCCGCACGCAAGACCTTACACAAAACTCTCAACTCTCCGTCCGCCACTTGGATAGCGGCACGTATTTTTACCAATTATTATATAACGGAGAAATATATAGCGGGAAATTTATGGTGAAATAAACTTATTTTTGAATATCGAATATCGAACAAGGAATAATGAATGTCGAAATATCCATTATCTTGAATTTTAAATGATTAATAAAATTATTAATTATAATATAAAAATTCAGATTTAAAATCAATCTTTTAGCCTGATTTTAAATACTTCAATATTCGTCATTCCTTGTTCGATATTCGATATTCAAATATTTCTTATTCAAAAATAAGTTTCTGATTATTTCTAAAGAAAATATACCCTGAATAGAGCGTCAAGAATAAAGTAAAAGCCAGCAGGAAGTACAGAATGTACGACAAGGCAGGATGATAATGTGTTGCAAAATATACTTTGCACATAAAAACCAGATAGATATAGCCGATAGTTCCCATTTGGAGTACGGTTTTGAGTTTGCCGCTTTGTACGGCAGCAACCACTTTACCGCGATTCATAAATACAAAACGATATATGGTAATCACCAATTCGCGGACAATAATCGGTACAACCCACCAAAAGGCATACATACCCAAGTATGCAAATACCGAAAAGGCAAGCAATACATAGACCTTATCGGCAATAGGGTCAAGGATTTTACCGAGCTTGGTCACTTCATTATATTTTCTTGCCAGCCACCCGTCCAACCAATCTGTAGAAGCAGCCGTAGCTCCCATAACACCTGCTGCCACACGCACACCAAAATCACCATATATCATCATAAACGGCACAGCTAAACCCACTAATATCCGAACCGATGTAATGAAGTTCGGTAGATTGACATTAATCATATAAACTTTATGTTCAGAGCGATAGGTCAGAATAGAAAGTGGTCATCAAGCCTCATTCCATTCATTGCCACAAAGACGTAACATAACTATTTTTTTTGAGTTTTTCAGATTTTTTTTCTATAATAGAAAATTTATGGCTTATTCGTTCATGGTTGGTGGTTCATGGTGCATAGTTTTTTCTGCCATCACTTAGCTATAATGCTGAAATGCGTTAATGCAATAATGTTCGCTCATCTGTACTATAAGGTGAAAATCGTTATTGTAATGTAAAATGTAAAAGTGTATAACGTGAATGTTTTTTAACTTGGACTTTGGACAAAATGGGAACTAGGAAATTGGGAAATTAGGTTTAGAACCGTAACTCATTGATAACCAATCGAATAAATTTCATTAATAAAATAAAACATGTAATTAATAAATTTTTGTAAAAATTTAAGAAAGTCCCGATAGCTATCGGGATTACCTAATTTCCCAATTTCCCAATTTCCTCTGTCCAAAGTCTAATTTTAACAATAATTTGATTTTAAAAATAAATAACTTCATGTCCTATCGACACTTTTACATTTTACATTTTGTGTTTTACATTTTACATTTTTCACCGCTTAATACAGATGAGCGATAATGTTTTCCTCTCATTATCGCATTAACGCATTTCAGCCTTATAACATTCTATTTATTATTTTTGGTAGTGTAGTGGATGTAATGCTATTGAACTACGAAGCACACAAAGGACACGAAAGTCGAATAGACGCAGAGTTCACAAAGTATTTCTAAATATTTAATAATGAATTTCTTATACTATCTTAGTTTTCTTACTTCGTCTATTCGACCTCTGTGTCCTTCGTGTCCTTCGTGGTGAAAGCATTACATGTGTAGCACTACCTTATTTTTTATCAATAGACTAAAAACTTATAGCCCTTTATTTTATGACCATCTTTGACGGCTGTAAAAATATAGATAGAAGAACTCAAATCGGCAACATTAATAGTCAGGTTATTAATGCCGGTATGTAAGGTCTCGGTTCCCTGATATACTTTTTTCCCTGCAATATCGTGAATGAAAAAATCCATACTGCCCGCCTCGTCGTCATTAGAGATAGCCACTTGAAGGGCATTGGCAATAGGGTTACTCAATGAAAGCACCTCAAAACCAGTATGTTCAGCACGTTGTAAGACGATAATTTTTGAAAAACTCAGCGTACCGTCATAATCTTGCATAGTGAGTTGGTAATAATTTTTACCATTCAAGGGCGCAGTATCGCGGTAGGTATAATCCTTCGCGATTTGGCTGCTACCTGCACCATTTATCCAGCCCATTTTTTGGAAATTCACGCCATCGACGGAGCGCATTATCGTAAAACCTAAATTATTGGTTTCGGTTGCTGTGGTCCAATACAAGAGGTTGGTATTGCCTTCCACGCTTCCTTTAAAGCCCGTCAATTCGACAGGTAAATCAATCAATTCGTAAGGGAATGAGTCCATACATCCTGTAACGGTATTACGCACATAAACCATTCCCGAAACAGGTGCATTATCGAATACATTACTGCTTTGCCAAGGTCCATTCGGGTCAAGCGCATACTCCAATGTACCGGCACTTGTATAAGCATCAACGGTAATTTGATAATTGCCCGTTTCCGTTACATTCAGTATAGTCGGTGTTTCTTGTATCACATATAATTGCTGTGTCGTACCGAGTGCATAGCATAGGCGCATGGGGTCAAGGCACTCGTCAGGAACAGCTTTGACAAGGTTTTCCAACAGAATGATTTTGGAAATCAGTTTGGGAACGGAATAAGTACCATTTGTCGCATCTACAAAACTGATAATAGCAATAATATCAGCAAGGCTATTGATGTTTTGGGTATCGGTAAGCCCCTTAGCTATCATGGCAGCACAGAAGCCCTCGGAAAGTACCTCTACAAAAGCACAGCAGGTTTTGCCGAGATACATATTATTAAAAACACCATCAATAACTGTACGGAAATCCTGAATATTGTAGGCAAAAGGGACAACAGCAAGATTGAGATTGCCCGTCAAGCCCAAATCGGCAGGTACAAATGCACCATCGTCGTCGATACCAACTACGGCATTGCCCAAGCCGTCGGCAGCAATGCGGTTAAGGTCAACAATGAGGTATTCTGTGTTGGGTAAATCGGAAGGTGTGGTGAGCACAAGTGCGTCTGTGGAGGTATTGTCGCAAACAGGAATCGGAAGAACGCTTGCAGCAATTTCGGGAGCGGTACTATTACAAGCAGGTTGAGCTGACAACGTGTTTGTGAAAAATACCAAAAATAGTGAGAATACAAAAGTAATGCTTTTAGTCATCTTAATTGATTTAATAATGTTTCATAAAAATTGAGTATTTGTATTCGTCAGGAAATAAATGAACTTTTGTGTTTAGCCTTAAAGCCTTTTGCTTTATGACTTCGATTACTACTGAAAGTAGCTGATTACTGCTCACTATTTTTACTTATGATTATTTTTATTTTTATAATTTTTAATTTAACTAAATATTTGATTATCAATTTATAATAATTTAAAAATATATAATTTATGAAAAATATACTAAAATAAAAAAAGGGTAAGTGATAATATTTATTATCCGGCTGCCCTTTTTATTTTTTTACAAAATAAGTTGCGGAATCTATTCTTTTGACAATACATTCCGCTAAATATCGTTTGCATAAATGGCGGAATCTGTGTATTTTTGTATAGATTCCGCAATTTATTTTTATGATTGGACGAGAAAAAGAAATAGCAATACTGCACAAAGCCTACACTTCCGATAAGCCCGAACTCATTGCTGTCATAGGCAGGCGGCGGGTTGGGAAAACCTTTTTAATCCGTCAATTTTTTGAAAAGAAAATGGATTTTGAAATGACGGGTTTGAAAGACGGCAATAAAGAACAACAACTTCGCAACTTCATATACAGCCTTCGTGATGCACAGAAATCTCACGAACTTCCTGACGTTCCAAAAGACTGGTTGGCGGCATTTTATGAATTAAAAAACCATCTTGAATCACTGAAATCAAAAAAGAAAAAAGTCGTATTTATTGATGAACTCCCTTGGGTGGCTACCGCCAAATCAGATTTTCTGACAGGCTTTAGTTATTTTTGGAACAGCTACGCTTCTAAGAACAATATCGTGGTCGTTATTTGCGGTTCGGCTACGGCTTGGATGATTCAAAAAATCATCAATAATAAAGGCGGATTGCACAATCGCGTGACTCGCCGCATCCTGCTCCAACCTTTTACACTTGCCGAAACGGAAGCTTATTTTAAATCCCGAAAAATCCGTCTTGACCGCTATCAATTACTGCTTTTATACATGACAATGGGCGGGATTCCGCATTATCTCGACCAAGTGGAAGGCGGTAAAAGTGCAGTACAAAATATCGATGATATTTGTTTTCATCCACAGGGTTTGTTGCGTTCCGAATTTGATAATTTATATAGTTCGTTATTTCTGAATCCTGAACGTTATGAGTTGATTGTGAATGTGTTATCATCAACTTGGTTGGGCATGAGTCGGGCAGATATTTTGGCTAAAAGCAAATTGAAAGACGGCGGTGGCTTTACAAGAATGCTCAAAGAATTGGAGCAGTCGGGCTTTATCACATCTTACACGCCTTTTGGGAAAAAGAAAAAAAACAGGCTGTATCGCCTGACAGATAATTATTCGCTTTTTTACCTCAAATACATCCGCGATATTCCGCCGGATGAATCGGGTAATTGGAAGGAACTCAGCCAAACACAATCTTGGAAATCATGGAGTGCTTATGCCTTTGAGAATATTTGCCTGCAACACATTGACAATATCAAAAAGGCATTGAGCATCGGAGGGATGCACACGCGACATCGTAGTTTTTTGGTGAAAGCTACTGATACACACAAAGGAGCGCAGATTGACTTATTGATTGACCGAAATGATAATACGATTTCTTTGTGTGAAGTGAAATTTTATAATGATGAATGGGCATTGACAAAAGAAGAAGCTGACAAACTACGACAGAAAAGACGGGTATTACAGGAAGCCACCAAGACGAAGAAGCAAATTTTTTTGGTATTAATCAGTACATTTAATTTAACGCCAAATCAACATAGTATTGGCTTGATTGACAATGTGATAAATATGAATGATTTGTTTGTTTTATAATACAATATTTACTATTTGACTTTGCGATAATTAATCTTCAAGGCAGCAATTATACAGGAAGTGTCGTTTTGTATTCGGATTGTAAAGACGAAACTTATTTTTTATAAGGGAAACTCTAATTCCACTAAAATACATTTATAAATTATTGATTTACAATTAAAAAAAAATTTAAAAACAGTTGCAACTACCCCCAAAATGACTACATTTCAATACAATTAATTCTTTAATTTTTTTATAACTTTATAAAATAATATATTATGAAAACAAATGTCATCATCTGTTTAATGCTAGCTCTATGTCTGTGTTTGATATTTTCGTGTCAAAAACAAGAAATTAAAGTAGCTAAAAGTTTAGACGGCACATGGGTCATCAATGAAATCACGCACTTTACCGACGATTCTATGACCACAATTGAAAATACATTTAATGAACCTGTCGGTGAAATCTCCTTTGAGTTTTGCAATTTCCATAAAGAAGGGGAAAGTTGCGATGGTAGTGTAACTTTTTCTGATGGAGAGATATACGGGATTACTCATCACACCACAGATTTTTTTGATAGCGACGACGATTTTGGTGTAGAAGTCGGCATTGACGCTGATAGAAATGAAAACGTTACCGTTAATTATACAAACCGCCCTTTGTCTATTACCGATACGTGGTTTATTGAAGAACACTCTGAGAATAATCTCACGTTTACTTTTGAAAGTATCAACATAGAAAAAGCGCGAGTGAAGTGTACAAGAAAATAAAATTTCTTAGCGCATAGAAAATACGCTAACAGAAAGGGCAGCCGATAATAATATCCGACTGCCCTTTTTATTTTTTTCAGTAAAATAAATACCAAACACAATTTGAGCTTGCACTTGATACTTGAACTTGTACTTATACGTCTGCCATCTCCTTAAAAAACGCCACAAATTCTTCCACCGTCATTGCGCCTTTATCGCCACCTTCTGCGCCTTGTACACGCACTGCAATTTTATTATCTGCCACTTCCTGCTCACCAATAATCAACATTAAAGGAATTTTTTTGACTTCTGCATCACGGATTTTCCGACCTACTTTTTCATTTCTATCATCAATAATACCGCGAATATCGTGAGCGGCAAGTTGCGCTTCGATACCTTTTGCATAATCCACAAATCGCTCACTAATCGGTAATATCGCAAACTGTTCAGGTGCTAACCACAGCGGAAATTTACCCGCACAATGCTCCGTCAAAACGCTGATAAAACGCTCCATCGAACCAAAGGGCGCACGATGAATCATGACCGGACGATGCGGTTCATTATCCGAGCCAATGTATTCCAAATTAAATCGCTCGGGCAGGGTGTAATCCACTTGAATTGTACCCAATTGCCAACTCCGTCCGAGTGCATCCTTGACCATAAAATCCAACTTCGGTCCATAAAAAGCCGCTTCACCCAATTCTGTAATCGTCTCTAAACCAATTTCTTGTGTGGCTTCTATGATGGCTCGTTCTGCACTATCCCAATTTTCTTTTGTACCGATATATTTTTCAGGTGTATTGGGGTCGCGCAAAGAAATTTGTGCGGTAAATTCCTCAAAGCCCATTTTGTTCAAGACATATTTTGTCAGGTCCAACACGTCTAAAAATTCGGCTTTCACCTGTTCGGGTGTACAAAAAATATGTGCATCATCTTGCGTAAATCCGCGTACCCGCGACAGCCCGTGCAACTCGCCTGTTTGCTCGTAGCGATACACCGTTCCGAACTCCGCAATACGAATCGGCAACTCACGATACGAGTGCGGACGATGTGCATAAATCTCACAGTGATGCGGACAGTTCATCGGCTTGAGCATAAACTGTTCGCCCTCACGCGGCGTATCAATCGGCTGGAAACTATCTGCACCATACTTCTCAAAGTGACCCGATGTAATATATAAGTCTTTTTTTGCAATATGTGGCGTAATCACCGCCTTATAACCGCGCCTGAGTTGTTCGTCTTTCAAGAAATTTTCTAAGCGTGTGCGAAGGGCAGTTCCTTTGGGCAACCAAATCGGTAGCCCTGCTCCTACTTTTTCCGAAAACATAAATAATTCCAACTCCGCACCTAATTTGCGGTGGTCGCGTTTTTTGGCTTCTTCGAGCATGTGGAGATACTCGGTGAGTTCTTTATTTTTCGGAAAACTCACGCCATATACGCGCGTCAATTGCTGACGGGTATCATCGCCTTGCCAAAATGCACCGGCTACATTCATCAGTTTGACCGCCTTGATTTTTCCGGTATCGGGTAAGTGTGGACCGCGACATAAATCAACAAAATTGCCTTGTGTATATAAGGTCAAGGCTTCATCTTCACCACGCTTTTCGATGAGTTCGATTTTATACTCATCGCCTTTGTCGCCAAAATATTTCAGTGCCTCATCGCGTGTGATGTCTTGGCGGACATAAGCGTTTTTCTGACGAGCAAGTTCGAGCATTTTATCTTCAATTTTCTTAAAATCATCTGAAGAAATAGGCTTGTCACCTGTATCCACATCGTAGTAAAAACCATTGTCGGTAGCGGGTCCTGTACCAAATTTGATACCCGGATATACCGCCTCCAATGCCTCCGCCAAAAGGTGCGCCGAAGAGTGCCAAAAGGTTTTTTTACCTTCTTTGTCGCGCCATGTCAATAGCTGCACCGTCGAGTCTTCGTGTATCGGGCGGGTGGCATCCCATACCTCGCCATTTACTTTTGCAGACAGCACATTACGCGCCAATCCTTCACTGATAGAGCGGGCTACATCCATAGCCGTTGCGCCTGATGCGTACTCGCGTACACTGCCGTCGGGTAGCGTTATTTTCATAATTAATGATTAAATGCGATAATGATGTAATGCTTCAATGAAGCGATGTTTGATTGAGATAATAAATACTACAATTTTATTTTAATTTTAGTTCGCAAAGAAACGAATAAGCGAGTGAGTTTACAAGGTTTTATGGTTGGAATCCGGTTTGATTTTATGCTGATGGTGTGTTTTTGCTTTGATATTCATTTTTTTATTTTAAAAAATTACAATTAAATTATTGATAATAAAATAATTAAATAAAATGAAATTTATGATTTGTAAAAACGCCTTAAAGTGTTCCTATGATTATTCGGAGAATGACTGCATCTTACGGTTGTAATTCATTTATCAATAACAAAAACTATAACAACATGAAAAGATTATTATTTTTATTGATTACTGTTTTTTATTGTGGTGGTATTTGGGCACAGTGTCCGCAAGGAGATGTTACACTAACTACTCAATCACAAATAGATAATTTTGCCTTAAACTATCCGGGATGTACAGAAATTCTTGGGGATATTCTCATTGACGGGATTTCTAACTTTGAAATTACATCCCTTGCCGGCCTCAGTCAAATTACTTCTATAGAAGGAAATTTGGAAATTAAAACTAATGCCGCTTTAACCAGTTTAGTGGGTTTGGAAAACCTAACTACTGTTGGATTAGAGGTATTGATTGAATCTAATAGTTCTCTGACTAGCTTAACAGGTTTGGGAAATATAATATCTATTGGGGAAGATTTGCGTATTAGATATTGTAGGGCTATGACAGATCTGACTGGGGCGGAAAATCTAATGTCTATTGGGGGAGAGTTGACGATTTACAATAATGCAGTCTTTAGCAATTTAACAGGTTTAGAAAATTTAAATAGACTAGGAGGTTTGTTTATCAATAATATAGCTCTAAGTAGTTTGGCGGGCTTAGAAAATATAGATACACTGGGGAGTTTGACTATCAGCAATACAGCATTAACTAGTCTGACGGGCTTGGAAAACGTAAATTCTATAGGAAGTTTGTCCATTTATAGTAATGACTCCCTAACCAGTTCGACAGGTTTAGAACATCTAACTTCTATTGGAGGGGATTTGTCTGTCAGCAGCAATACAATCTTAACCAGTTTAACGGGTTTAGAAAATATAAATTCTGTTGGAGGATATTTAAAGATTAACTATAATGGGGCTTTGATTGATTTAGCAGAATTAGAGAACATAACTTCCATCGACGGATATTTGCAGATTTTTGGTAATACTGTTTTGAGTAGTCTGACAGGTTTAGAAAATTTAGATTATACGACTATATCACATATTGACATTCGTAATAATTATAATTTGTCAGCTTGTACATTCAACAATATCTGCGACTATCTATACAGTGGTAATTCGGCTTCAATCTCTAATAACGCTTCCGGTTGCGATACGAAAACAGAAGTACAAACAGCTTGCTCAAATACATTCACAAGTTGTACCAATATCATGCTCTCTACACAAGAACAAATAGACGATTTTGCTTTTTTTCATCCAAACTGTATAGAGGCGGTCAATATTATTATAGAAAGCAATTCTGATATGCCTATTACGAATCTTAATGGATTGGTTCAAATCACAGGTGTCAAAAACTTATTTATCAGACTCAATGATAGTCTTTCCGATTTGTCGGGTTTAGACAATCTGATTGCTGTCGAAGAAGATTTGAGAATTGAAGGGAATAATGCTTTGAGCGATTTAACAGGCTTGGGTGGTCTGACTTCTGTTGGAGGGAGCTTGGCTATCGGGGATTATATACCTTATTCAGCCTCTACAGGGCTTTTGTTAGATAATTCATCTTTGTTAAATCTGACAGGAATTGAAAACCTTACATCTGTCGGAGGAGACTTAAGGATTAAGTATAATAGCGCTTTAATCGACTTTACAGGTTTGGACAATCTCGCATCTATTGGAGGAAACTTGGAGATTTACAGCAATGATACTCTGACCAATTTAATAGGTTTAGATAATTTACTTTCGATTGGAGGAGAAATGAAGATAGAGTATAACGATGTACTGACTAATTTAATGGGTTTAGGAAATCTGGGTCTGATTGAAGGAAACTTGACGATTGATGTCAATAATGCTCTCATGAATTTAGTGGGCTTAGAAAGCCTTAATTCTATTGGAGGATCTCTGGAAATTTGTAGGAGTGGTTTAATAAATTTGACGGGATTGAGTAGTCTAACATCTATTGCAGGAGATTTAGTCATTGGGAGACGTGTGGTGACTACCCCTTTCGGTAATCCGTCTTTATTAAATCTACAAGGTCTTGAAAGCCTAACATCTCTCGGTGGCAATTTGAGTATTGTTGAAAATAGTTCCTTAATAAATATAACAGGCTTAGAGAATATAGCATTTATCGGGGGAGATTTTAGGCTTGACAACAATGATGACTTAACAAGTTTAGCGGTTTTAGAGAATCTTGATTCTATTCCGGGAAGTTTTTATATTTCCTCTAATGGTACTTTAGACAGTTTAACAGGCTTAGAGAATATCAGTTATATTGGTGGTAATTTTGGCGTTGGAAGGAATAGGCTGCGAGATATGACGGGTTTGGAAAACTTAAGTTATATTGGGGGTAATTTTGGCGTTTCCAAAAGTTCTCTGGACAGTCTAACCGGCTTAGAAAATCTCAACTTTATTGGTGGTAACTTATCGATTGTAAATAACAATGATTTAATCAGTTTGACTGGCTTAGAAAATATTAACCTTATCAGGGGTAACTTGTCGATTTCAGATAACGACGAGTTAATCAGTTTGACGGGCTTAGATAATGTAAGTTCTATCAATGGATATTTGTATGTTGCCGATAACCGTGACTTAGAAAGTGTAACTGGTTTAGAAAGTATAACTTCCATTGAAGGAAGTGTATATTTTGGAAGCCGTTTTGATAATGCTTCGGTAGGTAATCCTTCATTATTAAATCTGACAGGGTTGAACAACCTGAATTCTATTGGAGGAAAATTGTCAATTTATGCGAATTATTCGCTAACTGATTTCACAGGGCTCAATAATCTGACCTCTATTGGAGGACGCATGGCAATTTATAGCAATCGTTCATTAATTGACCTGACGGGATTGAATAGTCTAACATCTATAGGTGGTGGTTTGTATATTGGAGGCTATTCAGGTTCTTCTGCCTTAGGTAATAGATCTTTGTCAAATCTGACGGGAATTGAAAATCTGGTCTCTGTTGGAGGAGACTTAACTATTGCTGATAATGATAGCTTGATAACCCTGGCAAGTTTAGAGAACCTAAGTTCAATTAATGGAGAGTTGTTGATTAGTGAAAACCCTATTCTTACAAGTTTAGTTGGATTAAATAGTATAGACGATGGCACAATTATCAACCTTACGATACGTGAAAACCCTCTACTTTTTACCTGTAATGTCACAAGTATCTGCAATCACCTAAGTAATGGCGGTAACTCGTTAATATTTAATAATTACCCCGGCTGCGACAACTCGGCAGAAATAACAGATACCTGCATATTCCTCCCCGTAGAAATCTCCACCCCACTCCAAGCCCACCTCCAAAACCACACCGCCTTCCTCACATGGCGCACCGAAACCGAAACCAACAATGCAGGTTTCGAGATACAACGCAGCAAAGACGGCATACAATGGCAAAGAATCGGCTGGCAAGCCGGACAAGGCAATACATCTACACCATACTCATATACATACACAGACGAAAATCCGCTCTCCGGCACATCCTATTATCGTCTCAAACAATTGGATTTTGACGGCAACTTTTCTTACTCGAATATCGCTGATTTACATTATGAACGAAATACCTCAATAAATGTCTATCCCAATCCTGTACGAGATATGTTGTATATCAACACAGAACTTCCTGTACAACAAGCCATCATCTTTGATACAACAGGTAAAAGTATCAACGCACAAATAAGCAATAACGCAATTGATGTCTCTACATTAAATGCAGGAATATATACCCTCCAAATCACCATTGGAGATGGTATTTTTTATGAGAAAATTTTGGTAAAATAATACAGAATATTGTATTTCACAGCCCTTTGAAGCCTCGCTTCAAGGGGCTTTTTAACATTCTAATATCCTGTTTTTCACAGTAAAAATAAAAGTCGAGCCGACATTGGGCATAGATTCGACCCTCAAAGTGCCTTGATAATCTTTGATAATTCTTTTGCAGGTAGCCAGTCCTATGCCATAGCCTTTATCATCCTCGGCATTGCCTCTGTCAAATTCTTTGAAAATACTATCTACTGCCTCATTTGAGATGCCTAAGCCATTATCCTCAATCATGACTTTGTGGCTATCGTTCAATTGTTGGCTACGAATTTTTACAATCGGTACAGTATCAGGTTTTCTGTATTTTAAGGAGTTAGATATGAAATTTTGGAACACCTGAATAAAATCGCTACGATAACCTTTTACGGTAGGCAAATCAACATATTCGATGATAGCATTGAAGGCTTCAATATCATCTTGCAAGTTAGACAAAACGTCATTAACAACAGTATTAAGATTAATTTCTTCGATAGCTTTGCTGTTTTGATATTGTAATAATGAGGTATTTAAAATATCACTTATTAAATCAGATAATTTACTCGAATTGGACGTAATAAAATTGATATATTCTTTACCATCTTCGCCCAGTGATTCACCGTATTTCTTGTCCAATAATGAAGCAAAGGTACTCATACGGCGCAAAGGAGCGCGTAGGTCGTGCGAGGCAATTCGAGCAAAGGCTTGCAGTTTTTCATTAGAATCGGCAAGTTCTTCATTTGCGGTTTGGAGTGCTTGGTTGGTACTTTGCAAGTCCGTTGTTTTTTTCTTGACGGTCGAATCCAAACGGGTGTTAATTTTACTCATTTCCGATAACAAAATACGATACAAATAAAGCAAGCCAAGCCCGACTAAGGATAAAATCAACAAAGCATATAAGCCATCTTTCAGTGCCGATTGTTTTGCTGTTTTGATAAAACTATTGAAAGATTCATCTACTTGAACAATAGCTGTTGTCTCTCCTTTGCTATTTTTTATTGGTGCAAATGCTGACAACCAATGTCCGTGTTTGTCAAGATATTCGCCTATCATACCACCTATCTCAAAATTCTCTCTGTGCAATTTGATAGGACTTTTATAGGTATGTCGATAAATTGGTACATCAGAACTTACGCCAAATAGTAAGGTATTATTTGACTCGCTTGCCCCGCAGATTTCATCATAAAACATCGTATATATAGGGGTTTCCAGTTCATTTATTTTTTTCGTTTTGTTTAATAAATCATATATTTTTCGATACCCTTCATCGTCATCGTTAGTTGCAATACTATCTTTTTTATTAAATGTACAAACTAGGTTCCAGTGTGCATCTCCATCAATTTCAATGCTCAATGTATTCGCTATACTATATAATTTTTTGAGGGTATATTCTTCCGCATCTCTCAATTTTCTATGATATGCCTGATAAATAGATATGAACAAAAATAAGCCTATTGTGGCTATCACCAATGATAGCAATAATTTACTGTAAAAACGATATTCCCGCTCCGTAGTCATATAATCTAAGGTAAAATGTTTGGGTGCAGGACAAATTTTTAATTTTACGCTGAACTGATACTGTACTGACGACTTTAGCCGTCAAGTGATCCGGCAATTTACCGCAACGGCTAAAGTCGTCGGTACGGGGCGGATTAAAAATTTGTCCTACACCCAAATGTTTTGAGTTATGAATAGTTTATTTTACCGTAAAACACACGAAAATGTTACGCAAAAGGCGTTATATAACCATAAAATTTATGAGAAACTCATGGCAGAGTAAATATAGAATATTATAATTTTGCAGCCCTTTATTTCAATTTACGGTAGTGCTATAAATATAATGCCCTTACTTACCTTGCATTTTGGAAATCTATCAATACCCCACATCTTTGGAAATGGATAAGTTGGCGGACATTTTTAAAATGTCAGGCAACAAAGTATTTTTATTCTATTGAAAATTACCCCGATAAGCTATCGAGGTACAAAATTTAAATAAAAATATTTATAAAATAATTTATAAAACTTCAATGTGTTCGCCAAATTGGGTATTCAGTGTTTTTTGATTATTTATAAAATTAAATTATAATTTGTATTTAATTAAAAATAAATTATTTATAAAAATAAAAACAAATAAACTATTCACCTTCAATTTGTAATTTTTAATTTGGCGAACACATTGAAACTTGTTATGTATTTTTTATCGTATAAATATAATTTTTATAAAATATTTTAATTATTATTTAAAATAAATTTTATAACTATTTAATTTTTAAATAAAAATACATGTACATCTCGCCTGACATTTTAAAAATGTCCGTCAAGTAAGCCGCCCAATAACTTGTGGGCTATCGTTAGATTTTGGAAATGCAAGGCATTTGCCCAATTTTCAGCATTACATTTGCAGGACTACCCAATTTACTTCAAGGAGTTTTTGTCTTGTCTTTTTCTCCATATCCGAATGATTGCATAATATTGACCCGACTGATAAATACCATACCAATCAGTGCTGGAAGAATAACATTGATGAGCCATAAACCGAAGGTAGAAGAAAGGATACCAAGCGTATTGGCGGTAGCGAAAAACCCCCATACTTTAAGCGCGACATTGCCGCGTACTGCCAAGCCATAGACCGGAGGAAGTGGTACGCTGGTTTGTATAAAAAATATCAAAGCGATACTCGCCATACCGAGCAAAAAGGGTACGCTGATTCCGAAAAATTGTAACAACAAATAATACTGAAAAGAATAGACAAAATACCGAGTTGCCGAGAACATTAAAACGATAAATAAAGACCTCGCACTATAATGATTCAAGACTTCGAGGTGCTTGACGAAACGACGGATGTAAGGGATTTTTTTGAAAACGGGAATGCACAAATCCACATTGAGGTAAAAGAAAATCAGTAAAATGGAGAGCAACACCGCCGAGACTGAAGTCACGAACATCACCACAAAATCCAATTCGATTTTATGATATACAAAATACGATAAACCCGCCAAGCCCGCTACCAACAAGACGGTCAATTGGCTAAAACTCCCCACGAGCGAAGCCACCATAGTAGAGATTTTATTTTCGGGTTTGACGACGAGTATGCGTCCGCCGTATTCACCAAGTCGGTTGGGCGTAAAAATAGAGAGCGTCACCCCTGCCAAAACGCCCGAAAATGCCCTAAAAAACGGTACATCTTCGATAGATTCTACTAGTCGTTTCCACTTCACCGTCTCCAATGACCAATTGACAGGCATCAGTAAAAACACCAGTACCAATAACCAGATTTGCCCACCTTGCAATTCGTTGCGAAAGGTCGTCCAAATCTCGTTAATATCCTCTTTAGCAATGACTTGCACATATAATGCCCACGCTAGCAAAGCCCCCACGACAAGTTTGATAAACAAGTTGAGTCGCTTCCTGCGGCGTACATAATCTATGGCACGCTTCCCGCGTTTTAGGTTTTTTTTAACCCTTGTTTTAAGTTGGCTCAAGGAATGATTTTTTTTGAGTAGAGAGTGAGAAAGTAGAGAGTGGGAGAGTAGAGAGTGTAGAGTGAGAGAGTAGAGAGTGTAAGAGTGTAGGGTAATGTGTAAAGAGATATTTTGCATTAAATCTAATAACTCTCTCCTACTCATTACTCTACACTCTCCCACTCTACACTCTCCCACTATCCTACTCATTACTCTACACTCTCCCACTCTTTACTCATTATTTATTAACTTTGCGATGATGAAAAAAACATCTTACCGTTATATCGGGGTGGACCCCGGCACCAATGTACTGGGCTATGCCATTATCGAAATCGCAAATAAACATGTGCGTCTGCTTGATATTGGTGTGCTGCGTATGGGGTCGTTGGAGACGCACCCGCTCAAATTAAAAAAAATATTTGAAGGTATCCAAGAGATTATCCTCAAATATAAACCGGTGGCGATGTCTGTGGAAGCTCCTTTTTATGGCAAAAACCCTCAGTCTATGCTCAAATTGGGTCGCGCACAAGGTGTATGTATCGCCGCTGCCATGACGAATGACGTTGAGGTCATTGAGTATATGCCCAAGACCATCAAACTTGCCGTCACCGGAAACGGCAATGCTTCCAAAGAACAACTCGCCGCTATGCTCGAAAATATCCTAAAGGTGAACATCAGCCAATATCCTTTAGACGCAACAGATGCGCTTGCGGCAGCTTTGTGTCATTATTATAGAGGTTCAGACCCGCTCGGCGGCAATAAAAAATACAGCGATTGGGGTAGTTATTTGAAGGATAATCCTAAAAGGAAAGGATAGTTTCACCACCATGAATAAGTAGTGAAGGTATTTATTTTCGTGGATTGTAGATATTTTTTTAATATAAAAATAATTATAATAAAAAATTGATTACGAAGTTTCATTTTCGATTTCTTTTTTTAATTCGATGACAACTTCTATAGGAAGGTCTGAAATTTCAGCAATTTGTTTGACGCTAAGGTCTGTCATTTTCAGCATTTTTTTTGCTGATTCTACATTTGCTTCCTGTCGAACTTCCTGTCGAACCTCCTGTCGAACTTCCTGCATTGCTTGTTTCTTGTATTCAAGAATCTCTTTACGCTTCTTCATCAAATCCTCAATGAGTGGAATTTTTCTTTTTACTGTTGTGCTCATAATATTGTACTATGTTTCATTTTCGATTTCTTTCTTTAATTCGATGACAACTTCTATGGGAAGGTCTTGAATTTCAGCAACCTGCTCAACGCTAAGGTCGGTCATTTTTAGCATTTTCTTTGCTGCCTCTACATTTGCTTCTTGTCGAACTTCTTGTCGAACTTCTTGTCGAACCTCCTGTCGAACCTCCTGTCGAACTTCCTGCATTGCTTGTTTCTTGTATTCAAGAATCTCTTTACGCTTCTTCATCAAATCCTCAATGAGTGGAATTTTTCTTTTTACTGTTGTGCTCATAATATCATATTTTGTACGTAATTCATTTTCAAGTTTAGTTTCTAAATTATTCGGTAAGATAACAAGTAAATAGATAAATTGCAATAACGAATCTATCTTATCGTCCGTCCAACCGCGTTCATAAGCCAGATCTATTAATTTGCGTTTGAAGGTATAGCGCAACTCCTTATCATCCTTCGTATCATTGAGGTACTTTGCTGCCAATACCGCCAGTGCCATCGGATTATCATTTTTCAAGAGTTCCGTCTCGTCTGCATCACATACGCGATAGACATTGAATTTATAGACAACACTTGTCCCCATAAATTCATACTCAAACCTGTCGCAGTTGTCCGGTACGGAATCACCCGTATAAATCACGAGTGCGGTGATATTTTCCTCACGTTTATCAAAAATACGATAAAAATACACAAACATCCGCCGCAAAAAGTCCTTATCAAACTTTGCCTGTACTTCAAAATGAATCAGTACGTAATGTTCCTTACCGTTTTTCAGATAAATTTTGGCGAGTTTATCTTTGCGCGTATTGCCCCCTTTAAACTTATCGGCGATGAGTTTGTGCAATTCTTTATCCAGAAATTCAACACCTTTACTTTGGTCGGCTATGGCGTAGATTTTCGGTAGAAAAAATGCCATAGTGTTCCAAAAACGTTTCTCTATCAATTCTTTCCAGTGGGTATCGTGGTCAGGATGTAGCTCTTTCATATTTTGGATTTTGGTGAATGAGCTTGCAAGATATGAAAAAATGATATGTTTTTTTATTTAAATAGGGTAATCAACGATAAAGAAATAAATATTATCAACTGACTTTTCAAAACGTCTTAAACTTATTTTTCATATAATGTCTTAAATTCCATTTTTTTGTGGTGTCCAAAGCACGTTCAAGCACAATTAATTTTTGGTCAGTATGGGTTTTGAAATGGGTTACGGTCTCATCTTCAATGTTGGTATCCAAGCAGATTAAAGTGCTTTTATTGCCATCGTCAGCCAAGAGGATGTCATTGTGTTTGAACGTGTTTTGTTTCGTCAGCGTATAATTCAGCCGAAAACCATTTTTTAATAATACTTCTGTAATAATATCATTTTTACTAAAAATAGTAACCAATTGCGCTTCTTTTTCGCGGATATATTTTTCTAATAATTCGATATTTTCCTCGTCGGTCAATTCGGGCTCAGGTGCGTAATCCACTCTCGGAAAATTAGATTTTTGTAATTTGAATACCTTGAAACCCAAGCCTTTTACATCCGTTGATTTATTTTCTTCAATGATATTTTTGATGACCCGCTTGTTGCGCTCAATGGTGATGTCGCTGATTTTTTTGTAGCCCGCTTTATAGGCTTCACTTTTTTCAGCGGTAGCTTCCGGCAGTTGGATTAAGATATATTTTCGGCTGCCACCGTCGGCTTGATTGAGTTCCGTAACGGCTTGCCCCGTACTGCCCGAACCCGCAAAAAAATCCAAAATAATATCGTTTTTTTGAATAATAAATTTAAATACATGTTTTAAAAAATTGACAGATTTCGGATTATTAAATACCTTTTTATCGCCCATCAATTTCTTCAATTGTGCGCTCGTAGCTCTGTTATCTTCATAATAATAACTTTTTAATTTTTGCATCACCGTATCCAAGCGTTTTTTGATTTTTGGAATGGTCGTTTCGTCTTTGCCCCACATTACATCTCCTCTTTCTGCTGCTGCATCTATGGTGGTTTTCGGGAAGCGATAACCGTAATCGGGTTTTGCACAGACTTTTCCGGTAACAGGGTGGATGATGTCGTAATCGTAGCCACCGGGGCGGGTATTGGCAGAGTTGCCGGGATAAAAAACGCCTTGTTCATCTACGTAAGAGTAATGCGAAACACCCAATAAATCATCCGTATTGGCGTGGCGGCGAATCCACTTTCTGAGTTCGGTTTGGATGCGCTCTGTGTCATTGCCGAATTGTTGTTTCAAGGTCTCGTATTGTGCTTGTATCAGTTGTCCTTTTTCGGACGGCACTTCCCAAAAATCCTGTTTATCAATGTTTTTTAAATAACATAAAACGTATTCATGTTCTGTCGCAACTTGCGTGGGATTATTGTCGGTGGCGGTTTGCCAGACGATTTGCCCTGCAAAATTTCGCTCACCGAATACTTCGTCGCAGAGCTTCCGCAGGTGGTGTACCTCCTTGTCGTCAATGGAAATAAATATCACGCCATCCTCACGCAACAACTGTCGGGCAATGAGCAGACGACTGTACATCATATTAAGCCAATTGCTATGAAAACGCCCGTCTGATTCCATATTGGTGTCGATTTTATAGCCGTTTTCAGTCATCTGCGTATCTTCCCAATATGATTTTTTGTCTTGTCTGAAATTGTCGGTATAGACAAAATCTTTTCCGGTATTATAGGGCGGGTCTATGTAAATGCACTTGATGTGTTCGCGGTAGCTTTGGCTCAATAGTTTGAGTACGGCTAAGTTCTCACCTTCGATGATAATGTTTTCGGATTCGTCAGGATTTACGCTGCGTGATTCATCATAAATGAGCGTAGCATCCGTAGGGGTGAATGCCTCGCGTTTGGATTTGCTTTTGCCAAACCACTGAAATCCATATCGCTCGTTTTCGGTGATAAGACTTGGGTTAATAACTTTTTTGAGTTCATTGATATTGAGCGTACCGTCATTGGTGAAGAGGTCGGGCATGAGCTGCTTTAATTGCTCCAAACGGGCTTGGTGCCAATCAGGTGATTGGATGCTTATGATTGGATTTTCGGTGTTTTTGGCGTGGTCATTCATTTTTTAATTTGTAATATGGTTCTACTGAAATAGACGTATTTTTTTTAATTTATTTAAAATAAATTAAATTTATAAATATTTATTTTTTTAATACAATAAATATTATAAAATAATTTTAATTAATTTAAAAATACCTATATTTCAATACGACCTCAACATAGAAGATACAGACTATCGTTCCCAAATTTCCGCTTCCCAAGCGGCTACATTGCGCTCCTTTTGGGAGAACCCGATGCCGACCAGATAAATCGTTTTTTCGACATTGATGTATGATTGTATATAATCTCGTTTTTTAATTTGTTCGATGGCATTTTCGGCGGGTTCGTCCAATTTAAATTCCATCAGATACAGAAATTTCGGGGTTTGTACCATTAAGTCCAGTCGCCCTTTATGCTTGGTCACTTCCGACTCTACATCCAAACTCAAAAAGGTCATGATGAGGTAAATTATCGTATGAAAATAACCTTCCCACATCTTGATTAGACACTCTTTCAGACTACTCTAACAATTTTTTTGTAAAGGCTATATACATCTCTTTATTGGGATAACCCAGTAAATAATTAGGCACCGTTGTTTTGTATTCTATCTCCTTAATTGTTAAATATCCTGCTTGAAAAAGTAAGCCTACCATGTCAAATTCTATAATTGAAAATTCGTTGAAAAAAATACTATAAACTTTTACTTGTTCAAAATCATCCGGATTGATGTGCTTATTTCGAGTAGCTTTTACCAGAAAAGTCGGTGTACTCACAGCGAACCCAAAACTATCAAAACGTTTTTGAGCGAAAAAACTCATGATGGAGGAAGGATTATACTGTTTAGTTTTGCCGTCCCAAGAATAACCACCATACCATGAATGTATATTTTCAAGCAATTCTTCATTTGTAGTATTAAAATGTGCTGCGGCAGACTGAATGTAACTTCCAAAATAAGTCAGTAACTCGGCTTGAGTTATCCCAGTCAACACAAATTCTTTTGAGCTTAACGTCAAATCTATCAAATTATTTAAATCCGAAAATAAACTCATTTTTCCGCATTTAGAAACGCCTGTGACAAGTAAAAAGTGGAGGTATCCTTGTGCCTCCAAACTCTTGATAAACGCAAAAAATGCTGCTAAAACATCACTATTAGCCTTTGCTTTTTCCGGCTCCATTATAAAATCTATAATCGGTTTGTCGTATTCATCTATTAATATGACGACTCTATTATATTTGGTGGAGAGTTGCTTGACTAAAGCATTCAATTGAACCCTAATATTTGTATCAGGCAATTCTATTCCAAAATTTCGACCATAATCTTGAAGGATATGACTTATCGCTAATTCAAGCTTGTCTGGTTCACATTTGTAACCGCAAGCTGCAAAATTAAACTCCAAAACAGGATGTTTCTTCCATGTATAATCTGTCTGTTCGGCAATATACAAACCCTTAAACAAGTCCTTTTCTCCATCAAAAATATATCGTAAGGTACTCAGTAACAAAGATTTACCAAAGCGACGAGGACGCGACAGGAAATACAATGCACCTTTATCCAAAAGTTCATAGATTTGCCGCGTCTTATCTATATACAGATAGCCGTCTTCTATGATTCTTTTAAAATTTTGTAGCCCTATCGGTAATTTTTTCATGCCTGATATGGTTTATCGTTCCCAAATTTCCGCTTCCCAAGCGGCTACATTGCGCTCCTTTTGAGAGAACCCGATGCCGACCAGATAAATCGTTTTTTCGACGTTGATGTATGATTGTATATAATCTCGTTTTTTAATTTGTTCGATGGCAGTTTCGGCGGGTTCGTCCAATTTAAATTCCATCAGATACAGAAATTTCGGGGTCTGTACCATTAAGTCCAGTCGCCCTTTATGCTTGGTCACTTCCGATTGTACATCCAAACTCAAAAAAGTCATGATGAGGTAAATTATCGTATGAAAATAACCTTCCCACATCTTGAAGGATTCCTCATCCGGTTTGTTTTTAGGGTGCAAATGGTAGGAAATATCGGCAAATAATACTTTCAATTGACGAATAAATACTTCCAAGTCTCCTTCCTCAAGCCCTTCCTGTATTCTGAGGAGTGCATTGCCGACTGTGCCTTGTTGTTTGTAAGTAAATGCCTGCAATAAGTGGTGTGTAAATGAGTGATGCACTTCAATATTAGGATACCCCAAAAGATAGTTGGTCCGGTATCCGCGTTGCTCTGTCCGCTTGACAGTCAGGTAGCCGGTTTGGAAAAGTAAACCCAACATTTCGAGGTCTTCCAATGAAAATTTATCGAAAAAATCAATATTTACTTTAGTTTCTTCCAATTCTTGCGGGTCAATACCTCTGTCTCTTATCGTCTCCACCAGAAAAGTAGGAGTGCCGGTAGCAAACCAAAAATTGCCAAAGTATTTTTTTTTGAAAAAATTGAGTACAGAAAATGGATTGTACAGCTTGGTCATACCGTCAAAAGAATAACCATTATACCATAATTGTACACCTTTGAGCAGTTCCTCGCGACTCATCTTTAAATGTCTGGCAGCAGATTGTATATAATCATTTTCAAAATATATTAATAATTCATTATGTGTGATTCCCAATAAATCATACGCGAATGGATCAATAGTCAAATCCTGCAAATTATTCAAATCTGAAAACAGGCTGACCTTACTGAATTTGGATACGCCCGTGATGAATAAAAACCGAAGATGTTTTTGGTAATCCAAATCTTTTAGAGGGGAAAAAAACTCTCGCAGGACAGCCCGATTTTTCCGGGCTTTCTCGGGTTCGGTCAGGAAATCTATGATAGGTTTGTCGTATTCATCAATCAACACAACTACGGGGGCATGTTTTTCGGCAATACGTTTGACCAAAAAATTAAACTGTAAGCGAATATCCGAATCAGGAATTTCTACATCATATTGTTTTGCATAATCCTGAAGGATGTAGGTAATGCCTTTCTCAAGACTTGCGGTTTCTTTACCAATTATTGCAAAATTAAACTCCAAAACAGGGTATTTTTTCCAGTCATAATCCGTCTGTTCGGCAATATACAAGCCCTTAAACAAGTCCTTTTCTCCATCAAAAATATATCGCAAGGTACTTAGCAATAAGGATTTACCAAAACGACGCGGACGCGAAAGGAAGTATAATTTCCCTTTATCCACCAAGTCATAAACCTGCCGCGTCTTATCTACGTATAGATAGCCGTATTCTATGATTTCTTTAAAATTTTGTAGCCCTATCGGTAATTTCTTCATGCCTGATATATTCCACAAAAATAATAAAATGTACTGACTTATTTATTTCTTAATCGTGGTTGCTACTACTCTTTTATGATATTTGCTATATGAGTTCTTGTATTTTTTGTTTGAGCCGTTCGCGTTCTACGATAGATGTCCTTCACTTCACCTCCTCTACCTCCACCCCCAAAGCCGCAAAACACTTCACCGCAAAGTCCATTTTACGGCTATCCTTCTCCTTAGTTTCAATGACAATATAACGTTCATCTTCCGTTCCATTCTGCGGATTTTTACGTTTTACTGCCATAGCAAAATCGGGCGTATAGCTCCCGATGGGTGTGGGGATACTGTAATGAGCTGGAAGTTTCATCAGGCAAATCACCTTATCGTCGGTATCGGCGGACAGGGCAAAACGGCTTTGGATGTCCTTGTCAACGGGCATTTTATTATATACACCTTTGTTGGGCGTGTTGATGTATTGGCGGTCATTGAGTTGTCGGGTAAAATCAGGAAAGTCAAAAGGAAATTGACCTTCAATACGGTGATATGTTATGCCATTGAGCATTTCTTCCGACAAAATTCCTCTGATAAGCGTGGTAGCTTGTTGGATAAATTGCGGTGGATTTTTGGCGATATATTGCATGTTAATTTTTGCAATAATTTCCGTCATCGTGTGGTGGCTCAATCCTGTATGTTCGCTGATTTCCTGTACGATGTCCAAAGGTGTGTAATTTGCTTTTAGGCGGTAATGTGCTTTATCGCTTGATGTATCTGCAATATGTTTTTCGGAAATTGAAGTGATAGAATGACTAGTGACTTCCGCCACATAATCCTCAATTTTAATATCGTTTAATGCCCTTACAGACTTGCTGATTAAGGCTTGTTCGTCAAAAGTGACGGTGTAATCCATCTTCTGAGCGATGACCTTCCAAAGGCGTTTGAAGGCTTCATTGACTGTCCTGTTTTTGGTACGTTGAAAGTGGATGTCGTTTTGTTTTTTGCCCTTGTGCGTATGTGTCATACCCGCTCCTGCGATGGGCGTTCCGTAGGCTTCTTTTATCTCCTGTTGGTATTGTGTGACGAAAGTTTCGTAGCTTTCATTCGGGATGACGGTCAGTTGATTTACTATTGCATCTGGTGTGTCGTATATTCGTTGACCGTTGGTATTCAGACAAATACGCAGCCCTCTGCCGATTTCCTGCCGTTTTTTGATGTCTGAATACGAATGGCTTAAAGTAGCAATATTAAAAATATTCGGATTATCCCAACCGACACCCAAAGCCGAGTGCGAAAAGATAAATTCTATCCGATTCGCAAGCATATCGCCGTAACGCAACAAGCCCGCTTTGTCTTTCAAAATAGCATCAAACACATCTTTGTTTTTACGCATAGATGTGGGGTTGTCCGTAAATTCATGCTTCTTGGTTTTGGCAAAATACGCACCTTGTACCGCTTCAATTTGCGCTTCGGAGACTTGTTGATTATCGTGAAACTGCGGGTATATTTTTTTGTATTTTTGTATAAATAAATTTTTAATTACAGGATTATCGCCAACATAATTTGCCACTTTATCAATAAAAATAAAAGACAGGCATTTGATGTCTTTTTTCCGCAGTTCTTGTTTTTTTGTAAAATGTCGAATTATCAGCCACTCCAATTGCAATGCCCAAATATCCTGCATATTGAGTGAAGTTTGTTTTTCGGAAATTTGCGTACCATTGGAGAATGTAACCAACCATTTTCCGCTATTCAGATTTTTGTTGATGCGCTCCACATTATAATGAAGATAGCTTGGATTGTTGGTGGCTGTGCCGAGATTTGCACCGACTTTGAGCCACTTGGTGGACTTGAAATCAAACTTTCCGCTTTTGGATTGATGCCATGCTTTGAGTTTTACCCGAATCGTACCTTTGTTATTTTCTGCTTCGGCGAGTTCGAGTTTTGAGGTCGCTTCATCGTGTTTTTCGGTGACGGTGAGGACTTCAATTTTTTTGACCAAAGCCTGTCGGTAGCTGTCGTAAGGGCTGAGTCGGTACAGTCTGTTTTTGACCACCTTGTGGGTTGCCGAGTAGCGAATTTTGAACAGCGGATTAAGTTTTGCAATTTGTGTCGTGGAATTTTCGGTGTCCATACCTTCCTGCGGTTCGTCCATGATGATGACGGGATTGGTGTGTCCGATAGCTTCAATAAAAGGCATATCGGCAAAGAGATTTTCCCTTCGGGCTTGGTTCAAAATCTTATCTTCGGAATTGAAAGAAGCCAAAGTCATCACCATGATTTGCGGATGCTGTTCTTCGATAAAACGAGTGACATTATGGAGTTTTTTGCTATTATATTCAAATGATTTTGGTGTGAAACCGTATATATCTTCAAGCTGATTTTTGAAGGTGGAGAGCGTATTCAACACGCCTTGTCGAATCGCCACAGAAGGCACAAGTATGATGAATTTTGTAAAACCATAATGCTTGAAAAGTTCGTAAATAGACTTGATATAGACGAGCGTTTTGCCCGTTCCGGTTTCCATTTCAATGGTCAGTTCGCGTTCATTGGTCAGTTGGGCAATGTCGTCAGGAATGCCGTTTTTCAGTACAACGGATTGTATGTTTGCCATTAATTCCTGTGCCGATAAGGAACAAATATTCGCCCGAATGCCATCCGTACAGGCATTGTCGAAAGTGTTTTTTTCATTACCATCAAATACATCTACTACCGACTTGATTGCCGCTTCTTGATATGGTAGTCGTTCTAATTTGATTTGCATTGGAAGGTGGATTAACGGCTATATTTCAACAAGTTCGTCATACAATACCCATTTTTGTGTTTCGGAAAATTCAAAATTTTCGGTCAAAATTTTCAATAAATCAACATTGCCAATTAGTATTTTCTCAGCAAAAACCATTTTCATAATACGGAGAAAAATCTCATTGGTATCCAACGGTTCGTCAGATAACCAAGCCTCAATGCTACTGATAAATTTTTCGATAATCATTATATCTGAACCCACCTGCAAGTTATCCGGCAGGGCTGATTTTCGGAAAGTCACCAATACATCACCTTTTATCACCATAACCCGAAAAAGGGTCAAGCACAGTGTCACCCTCCTCCGAATACTTTTCGATCAACGATTTCAAGTCATTGGAAGGCTTCTTTCCCCAATATTTGTGCATTTCATACCTATCTCTTTTTTGTTTCATTACAATTAGTATTTGCCCAAACCAAATTATATATTTTTTGCAATTTTTCTTCCCTAAATTTATTTCAAGAAGTGATTTTACATATTCCATCAAGTCTATTTTTCCACTTTCTGCTTCTGTTTTTAATACCTCAAAAAAATTAACTTCTGCTCCTTGCCAAACCAATTCAAGTCTCCTCATTTTTTGCAGTGCAATATGTTCGTAGTTTTCAGGCATTCCCCAATAACATTTCAGACAGGCATCAATATCTTTTGCGAATGTCCAATTTTCACAATTTTCACAAGACCATGATTTAGCTCTGTTACAAGAGGCACATAGCAACATATAATCAGCTATATTCCACTGAAAATTTACAGCATCACCACTGATTTCATAAGGTACTCTATGGTCAATTTGAAGGTATCTTATCTCAAATTCACCGTTGCAGATATAACATTTTCCATGATTGACATCATACAAATCTTGTTTGAATGTCTTGGGAAACACCAGTCGTCCTTTGTATCTGTCTCGCCTGATTTTGCTTAAATCTCCGAACCGATAAGCAGCAATTGATTTACCCTTTTTCGATTTCATTTTGAATGTCTCTAATGGAATTCCGGCTTCTCTGACATCTCTTGCTGCTCTTGGCGGGTGATTGTACCCATATTTTTTTTCAATCTCTTCAGTTGAGATATATCCATGTTTTAAAATGTGGTCAAGTACAATTTTTGCGCGTTTGTTTGTAATTGATTTCACCAAGTCTAAAAAATCTTTCGGATATTTTTGTTTTGCCATGTTAGTCAAATAATGTCAGTGATTCAATGTATTGATTTGATATTCCTTGAGCGGTTATTTTTTCATTCAAACATTCAGAGATATATAAGGATTCATACGTATTTTGTTTTCTTTTATGTAAAGTTGCTGTGGAAGAACGCCCTGCGTCCAGTTCAAATTTGATAAGGTTTAACTCATTAGGAAGTGCTTTGCCAAAGACTTTATTGCCGGTTCTTCCATCGTAACTCAATATAAAAGGTATTTGCTTTTTATTGAGGACAAAAAGCGAGGTAATAAAGTCATCAAATTTCACATCTTCATAATATCTGAATCCTCCGTTTTTACCTGTGCCTTGATAAGGAGGGTCTAAATACACCAAATCGTTTGCGTCCAGATTGTCAATGACAGCTTCATAATTTAAAGATGTTATTTTTGTTTTACCTTTCAGAAGTTGAGAAACTCTAAGTATATCGTTTCTCATATTTTTGGGTTGCCTTCCTTTTCTACGTTTATCAGGGCTTTGGTTAAATGCTCCGTTTGAATTGTATCGGACAGCCGCTTTTACACATTTGGCAAGAAGAAATAAAAGGTATTCGGGTTGGTGATTTTCATTGAAAAGAGAACGAATTTTGTAATAATATTCTTCTTCATTTCCAATTTGACCCAACCAAATATCGTGATACTTTTTAATAATAAATTCCGGCGAGTCAATAATCTTTTCCCACAACCGAATAAGGGGTTCATTAATGTCATTTATCCAGAAATTATCGGCTTTAAAATAATACGCAGACGCAATTGAAACCGCCGCAGAACCCGCAAAAGGTTCTACAAGCCTATTCGTTTCATCAGGAAAGAATCTTAGGATTTGACTTGCAAGATTTCTTTTACTCCCTTGATATGGAATTGGATGCGGTATTTTCATATTTTATTATATAAAATTTAATAATGCTTTATTTATCTTGACAATATCATGTTTTAAAAATAAAAATATGTTTGTATTTAACATGGGATATTTTTTCCGAATTTGGGCTAAAACTCGTCAGACATTTTCAAAATTCACCGATGATGTCATATTTTTCCTGCAAAGTTTAAATGTCAGACGAGTTTTAGCCCAAATTCAAGAGCAAAATGCCAACTATATTAAATAAAAATCGAACATGACATTGTCAAGTTATTAAAAATCAAATCAATCACTACACTACTTCTTCCGCTTCCCCTTCCCTTTCTTAGTCGCCTTAGCAGCCACTTTCGATGTAGTTTTCTGCGGTTTTTCTTTAACTGTTCTATCAGTTTTTTTCGTTACCACAGGTTCTACATCATAAGTTTTAAAGGCATTAAGGTTTTCCCAATTCGTATTTCTGCCCCAATAGACCATACCACCAATGAAGCACAATAAAGCCAAGAGAGAACCTATCAGCGAAATCATTTCTCCGGTATAGTAGGAGCGCGGTTCAAAGCGCATTTCTATTTTGTGCTTACCTGCGGGTACACGCATGGCACGTAGCGTGTAGTTGGCTTTTATAAAATCATTTTCAATAGGCGCATCGTCAATATAGACCTGCCAACCTTTTTCCGGCGGGTAGTATATTTCTGAAAAAACGGCGAGTTGTTCGCTGTTGGTGTTCGATTCGTAGGTCATTTTATCGGGGTGATAATTGGTGAGACGAATCGAATTACCTGCATTCGCTGTACTGTCGGCACTTAGATTTAAGCCCTTTAGGTAGTCGGCATGTTTCTGCTGTACCAATGCCGTAGTTCGTGGATTGAGGGTGGCTAATGCTGCGAGTTCTGCGTCTGCATTTTCCACCATTTTATATTCATTGACAAACCACGCATTACCCAAATTTGAATTTCGCGGAATGGCTCTCGCTTGTCCTTTATCGTCATTATTAATGATGAATCTGGTGTTGAGCATGTCAAGGATTTGACCGTTTTTGTTCACATCCATTGGCGAATATTGCTTGGTCATTTCTTCATAGCGCATCAATTTGGCGGCATGGTATCCACTCAAACTTTTATGAAAATAAGACGTGGTAGCATTACCATCTATTCTACCACGCGAGAGGTCGAGTACGCGAAAATGTGGGTCGGCATCTGCCATGATTTGGGCATCTGCGCCCGTAGGTTGCGTAATCGCTTCTATCCTTGATGTCTCTTCAAAACTGTCATTATCGACATATCGCTTGGAGACCGTCCATGCTTCCGCCACAACTAATAAAGCAATAAGCGGCACTGCAATCATAGACTTCAATCTGCCTTTCAGATAAAACCACATCACCGCTGTACTTGCCAAAATAAACAATAAAGCACGAAACACATCGGCACGTAAAAGACCTGCTCTGTCGCCTTGTAGCATCGTCGCAATTTCGGGTGGATACTGTGCATCCCTCACTCCCGTAAAACTCAACATTCCACTTCCTGCCAACATTAGCAGACAGATAGCACCTGCAATACCCGCTGCGTAGAGTAAAGCTCGTTGTTTGGATTCGGTAGAAAATTCACTACTGAAAAAACGTTGTAATCCCAATGCGCCCATTAGGATAAAGGTCATCAATCCGAGATTGAGAATCATTTTTACCGAGCGAAATTTATTATAAAAAGGAAAATAATCAAACATAAAATCATTGAAGCCAAAGTTTTTACCCCAACTCAAAATGATGATAAAAATACTGGCAACAATCAACCACCACTTCATCGGACCTTTGACCAAAAAAGCCCCTAAGAAAAATAAAAAACAGACGATAGCTCCGTAGTGAATCGGACCGGAAGTAAAGGGTTGGTCGCCCCAATACATCGCGCCTCCTGCTTGTCGCGCAGCGTAGGAAGCGGGTGCGCCTTGCTGCCTTGCTTGTTGCAATAATACCTTATAAATCTCTGTACCTTCGCCGCTTTGCAATGAACCGCCACCACGTGCATTTGGAAACATCAGCGTCATGGTTTCGCCGATACCATAACTCCAACTGAAAGCGTAGTCTTTATCCAAGCCGTCATTTCCGGCTTTGGCACTCAATTCGGATTTTCCGCGTATGGTTTCTTTGGAATACTCTTGGGTTGTCCAGATATTGGTAGTGTTGGCAGCAAAGGCGAGTATGGTTGCGAGTACGAGTGCGCCTGTGGCTTTTAGGAAGTTGGGGAGTTCGTTTTTGCGTATGGCTTCTACCAATTTGAATATGCCGTAAATCGCTAAAATGAGCAACAAATAATAGGTAATCTGAAGGTGATTGGCAGTGATTTGTAAGCCCAAAAAGAAGGCAGTCAGTCCGGCACCAAGCAGGTATTTGCCCCGAAAAGCGAGCAGCACACCCGCCAATGCCGCAGGGGTGTATGCCAGCGCAATGAGTTTGGTAGAGTGTCCGGCTTCCATGAGACACATATAATTGGTGGAGAGTCCGTAAGCCACTGCGCCCATGATACCGATACGCCAATCTATGCCCATCGTGACCATTAAAAGATACATACCCAACATCAATAACAGCAAAGATGTATGCGGCACGGTCACGCTATTCCAAGCAACAAAAGCCCGATATGGGTGCTGCAAAAGGTTCTTTTTGGCAGAGCCACGCAACTGATAGGTGGGCATACCGCCAAAGGCAGCATTGGTCCAGAGAATGGATTTGCCGTCGTTTTCCTCCATTTTTTTCATTTCGGCTTGCATCCCGCGGGCATTGATATTGTCCGATTGGTAGAGGACTTTGCCGCCCAATGAAGGCGCGAAATATATGAAGGCTACCGCCATTAAAATGAAAAATGCAGCAACGTGGGGTAGTAAGTTTTTGATGATTGGACTCATGTTTAGTTCATAGTTGGTGGTTCATGGTTCATAGTTCGTGATTGAACTTGGACACTGACCGGATTAAGGCGTGCAATTTACGACAAAACATATTTAATCTCAAATAAGTAGGTGGTCGGACGTTAAATACATCGGGGAATCAGGTATGCCGAGCGCAACATTCAATTATCCACCTATTTAGCGGGTGAGTAATGAACCGCTAAAAGGACGTGAAAGCTATACGGCTCTGACCTCGTATTGAATAAGAACAAATTTACCTAACACCAAAATTAATTGATTTATGAATAGAATAATTGACTTTCTTATTATTATTTTCAAATTATAGAAAAATCAAATAAATAATATTCAGCTTGCAACCCTTCTATATTATTTTTCCGTCTTACATCTACTCACAGCTTAATGTGTTTTCAAATGTCACATCATTTATTATCATCATGTGAAATCACATTAAAAATCACTATAATTTACATTCTGCACAAAACTTATCCCGCTAAAGCATAATACATTCTAAAGCATTTTCTTTTTTTTAATACATCGAAACGATTACAATAACTATGGACTATCGACTCTCCAACTATGGATTGATAGCCGTAAAATACACATCATACACTCACACAATATTTATATCAGGTTTTTAAATAAAATATATGATTAAAAAATTTTCAATATTATTATCCATTCTCCTGATGCCTTATGGTGCAATAATGGCACAGGTATATCCTGACTATCTCGGGGCGGGGCATGACGTGGGCATACAAGTCTCGTCAAGCGATGATAATGCCGATAATTTAGCCGAAAACACTGTCAACGGAACAGGCTTAATGCCTGATATGGTCGGAGCATCACGCTTTTTGGCACAAGCAACAATGGGATTCAATTACGAAGAAGTAGAATATGTAAATCAAATAGGCATAGATACTTGGCTTGAAGAACAGTTTAATATGCCGGTTTCATCTTACGAAGAAACCTATCAAATGATTTACGATAGTGCTTTGGTCATCACCCCTACGAATGACACGCCAAAAGATGAATACCTCAGTTATGCCTTTTATGAAATGTTGGTCAAAAAACCTGATTTTTTAAGGCATAAAGTTGCCTTTGCCTTGAGTCAAATATTGGTCATTTCACCGCCGGGAACCAATATAGGCAATCGCGGATTTGGCAATTCCAACTATTACGATATTCTATATCAGGGAGCTTTTGGCAATTATCGGGATATGTTGTATGATGTCACACTTCATCCATCAATGGGCATTTATTTGAGTACCTTTAAAAACAAAAAAGCGGATTTTGCGCTTGGTACATATCCTGACGAAAATTATGCCCGCGAAATCATGCAGTTGTTCAGCATTGGTCTTCTCGAACTCAATAATGACGGCACGACAAAATTGGATGCCAATGGCGAAGTCATCCCAACTTACGATATATACGATATTCAGGAACTCTCCAAAGTTTTTACGGGCTTTGGTGCAGGAGCTACCCTTGATGGTTCTGCGGCAACTTTTACCAAAGGCAGGGGAGCCACCGACCTCACCGTTCCCATGAATATGTACGATGGCTTCCACGATGCTACCGAAAAAAGTATGATAGACGGCAGTATTTTACCCGCCAATCAGACAGGTTTGCAGGATGTCAATGATGCGGTCGATGTCTTGTTCAATCACCCTAATGTCGGTCCGTTTATCGCCATTCGACTCATACAGCAGCTCGTCAAATCTAACCCGACACCCGCCTACATCAACAGAGTAGCTACTACATTCAACAATAATGGACAAGGCGAAAGAGGTGACTTAAAAGCCGTTGTCACAGCCATTCTAACTGATCCCGAAGCCCGCAATTGTGCATGGATAGATGACCCTCAAACCGGTAAATTAATGCAACCCGTAGAGCGATTCACCAACCTGTTTTTGGCATTCGATATCAACACGCCTTCCGGCAAAATATGGTTCAGAGACAAAAATGATTTGCTCGAAAAAGTAGAACAATCTTTTTTGGCAGCTCCCTCTGTGTTCAATTTTTTCTCACCGTTTTATGCTGAAAAAGAAGTTGTAGAACCCAATGACATGGTGTCTCCCGAATTTCAAATCCTTCACACCACTACAGGCATTCATTATTTGAATACTATCGAAAATTCAGTAAAAACGCGACCATTTCTTAACCGGACAAAGATAAGTGATTCAGGTACCAGTTTAATTTATAATAATCAAGATGAAGCGATGTTGGACTTAACCGACGAAATGGATATATTTAATAATCAAGGACTTACAGCGTTATTGGACAGACTGAATTTGCTGCTATGTAGAGGACAATTATCCGCCAATGCACAAGTCAATATTGAAAATACCATCAATCAGTATATGACAAGTATATCATCTTACACTGCCGAAAGAGCGGTAGAAGACGCTATCTATTTCATCATGGTTTCACCCAATTATATGATTTTAAAATAACAGTTCATAGTTGATAGTTCATAGTCGATAGACAAGCACAAATAGTATTGCGCTCTATCTATGAACTATGAACTATGAACTATGAACTAATAAAATATGTCAAATTATAATCGAAGAGATTTTTTGAGTACGCTGGGCTTAGGTTGTGCCTCCGTAGGTGCAACGACTTTACTCTCCGGCATCACCAATATGGGCTTGCTCAATGCAGCCGCAGCCGCAAACCGCCCTGTCTATCAAGCCAATGGCTACAAAGCCTTAGTCTGCGTCCTGCTTTCCGGAGGTAATGACAGCTACAATATGCTCATTCCAAGCGGCAATGACGAATATGGCGAGTACGCTAATGTACGCACCAATCTCAAAATAGCACAAGAGGAACTCCTGCCACTCAACCCACTCAATCCTGACGGCAAATCTTACGGCTTGCACCCAAGCATGACCAATATACAAACCATGTTTGAAGCCGGAAATTTAGCATTTATTGCCAACGTGGGCGCATTGGTAGAACCCACGACACTCACTAGTTTCAATACCGGAAACAACCTCCCCTTGGGTCTATTTTCACACTCCGACCAACGAACACATTGGCAGACATCTGTACCGCAAGACAGAGCAGCACTTGGCTGGGGCGGCAGACTCGCGGACATCCTCTACACCAATAATGCCAACCAGAATATTTCGATGAACATCTCCCTTGATGGTATCAATGTATTTCAAAGAGGCAATAACGTACAGTCTTTTTCCATCAAACCAACAGGCAGTGGAAGTATCACCTTGAATGGTATTACCAATAATGGTTTTTATCAAAGTCTGAAACGACAAACCTTAGACAATCTATTGGATGTCAACTATCAAAATATATTAGAAACAGCTTATGCTAATTCTGTCACAGGCTCAAAAAACAACTCTTTGGAGTTTAGTGCCGCTATCACCAACGGTACACCGATAACGACCACCTTTGCAGATGAAAAACTATCTGAACGCTTGAATATGGTCGCAAAAACCATCGCTGCCAGAGATATTTTGAATGTCAGCAACCAAACATTTTTTGTACAATTAGGCGGCTTTGATACCCACGATAATATCATCGCAGACCACGCCACACTCATGTCAAAACTTGATGCTGCACTCAAATCTTTCTACGATGCACTCGTAGAACTGGGCGTTGAAAATGACGTAACCACCTTCACGATTTCAGATTTTTCCAGAAAACTTGTTTCTAATGGCGATGGCTCTGACCATGCTTGGGGCGGACATGCCATAGTCATGGGCGGTGCGGTTACAGGGCAAAAGATTTATGGTCAATATCCTGACCTCTATCTCGGTAATTCGCTCGATACAGGCAATGGCAGAATTATTCCCACGACATCTTGCGATGAATATTTTGCGGAACTGGCATTATGGTTTGGTGCTTCTCCATCCGATTTAGACCAAATTTTTCCGAATATCAACAACTTTTGGGATCCAACAACAGGTATCCCACCCATTGGATTCATAGCGTAACCTAGGATCCATCAGCCTGACGACGAACCGTACAGGCGGTTTTAACCGCCATGTCTAATGTAATTTTTTAAAATGAGAACATTACAAATTGTTTTTATTTTTTACATGGCGATTAAAATCAACCTGTGCGATTAAAATAGTAAGCGGTGAAATTTCGCTTTATGTCGTTCAAGATGCGTTTCCCGATAGCTATCGGGACGACCCCGTTTGTAGCAAAAACACAAGCAAAACCTATCAAGGTGCGTAGCACCGACACCGTTAAATGTACAAACAGTGTCGCTCCTACGGAGCTTAGGAAATTTTGGGGAACATTTTGCTACAAACAGGGGCGGTACTATGTACCTTTTTGGTCAAGCTAATTTTAATCGCACAGGTTGGTTAAAATCGCCTGTACGGATTAATAGCACAAAATATTGTAAGACCTTTTTTAATTATATTTTTTAAAAATAATAATTATAAAAATATTTAAATTTTATAATATTAAAAATTATTTATAAATAATTTTATTTTTTTATAAAAATATTCAAATAATAATCAGGTCTGAATTTTTAAAAATAAAAGCTAACCGTTCAAGTTTGCTCAACTTTGGTAATCATCAAGTTGCAAATCCCGATAACTACTACTCGGAAGTAACTATGAACCATGAACTGACAACTATGAACTGATAGCTAAAATAAATCATGACAATGATTAGATCAAAATATACAGCCTTCATACAGCTTTTAAAATATACACTCCTATTGTTGTGCTTTGTGCCAATGAGCCTTTTGGGTCAATGCACAGAAAATGGCAATTACTGGAACAAAAGCTGGGTTTCGTGCCAAAAAACAATCACCCCTTCAAAGCGCACCAATCCTCAGCACTGGATACAGTATGAATTTAATGAACCACAGAGCATCGACAGCATACGCATCTGGAATGCTAACCGCCCGGGAGAAAGTGACATGGGAGTTAGAGCATTTCGTGTAGATTACTCTGTGGACGGTGTCAATTGGGTCAGAAACGCTATCAGCATCAATCTTCCAAAGGCTAACGAACAGGATGATTATGAGGGTGTTCAGATAGCATCTGGCTTCGAGGATGTATTCGTACAGAAAATTGTATTGGTACTGGTCAATACGCACGGAGGCACTTCATGTGCATCTATCGCGGAGGCACAATTTAAAATCAATTCCGATGCTTGTTATGGTATCCTTGATGCCTGTGGAGTGTGTGACGGATCGGGCAAAGCGACTTGGTATATTGATGCCGATGGCGATGGTCTCGGACACATTGACACCGCACTCGAAGCCTGCAATCAACCTGCGGGCTATGTAGATAATGCAGACGATTATTGTGATAATGGTTTATTAGGTTGGAATGAAGTCAGTGCGATTTTTAAAGACAATGGCTGTACGGGATGTCATGGCGATAGTGGCTTGGGTGGACTTAGGCTTACATCTTATGAAGCCGCTATAGCCGGAGGGAATAAATGCGGAAGCAACATCCTCTCCGGTACGACATTGACAGACATTATCACCACAGGCGGCTACGCCGGATGTGGTACGCCCATTGGTCAGCCTTCGATGAATGACAGGGTAGGCGGCAATATTGATGATACCGAACTGGCACTGATTCAGGATTGGGTCGATGCAGGTGCGCCGCTGGATTGTAACTGCCTGGCAGGTGCGCCCGATGCCGATAATGACGAAACCTGTGACGCTATTGATGAATGCCCTAATTTTGACAACAGACTCATAGGAACGCCTTGCGACGATGGTTTGGTGTGTACCGAAAATGACGTATGGACCAGTGCTTGCGAATGTGCCGGAAAAGCAGCTCTCGACAGTGATAATGACGGTGTATGTGATACGGAAGATGCCGCCCCCAATGATGCTTGTACTGCCGATGGTACGATTGACGGCATGGAACCTGACGAATGGATTGCACTGCCCACCAATGACTGTGACGCTGACGGTATCAATAATGTCAATAACGACCTCAATGATTTTAATCCTTGTATTGATTATAACGGACGAATCGGAACGGTAGCTTGCAACTGTGCAAGCGAGGCTTCATTGGCAGGTGGAAAATTTGCCGATCATGCCAATGTAGGCGGTATCCCCACTTATGCCGACGGCTTACCCGATGGCATTATGTCGGGTTATATTGGCGGAACAGATAGTTTGATATTATCATTTCCGTATCTGGCATTGGGTGAAGAAATATGTATCACAGTAGGCTTTTCTGATGTTAATGGCAAAGTTAATTTTAGTGTCAATAATAATTCATTTACTTATCTGAATGCAAATGGTTCAATAGATTATCTGCCACAAGAATTTTGTTTCAAAACATTAAATGCAGGACCGCAAACCGTTGTAGTACAGGAAGTAGGTGCAGGCGGAATAAGAGTGGACGGTTCGACTTACGCTCATTGCCCATGTAGCTTGAGCGACCCCAAATTTGAAACGCCTGATTGCAATTGTATTTACGATACAGCCACCGACACCGGCACTTATCTCAATAGCGTAGGTATCTCAAATGCGGCTAATGCCGACGGCGCACCCGACGGCACTTTTACCGGAAGTATATCATGGACGACTGATACGCTCAACCTCTATTTTTCTACCCTGATCGACAGAAGCGAGATTTGTGTCACGCTCGGTTTTAGTGATCCGAATGGTATGGCAGTATTCGACTTGGGCGGAGAATTATTTTATTTTCCCAATTTGACAGGAGATACCGAGTATGCCCCACAACAATTTTGCATTCCAAGCACAGCAAGCGGCGCACAGACTTTGGAAATTACCGAAAGAGGCAGTGGCGTAATCAGGGTTGATGGCTCTACGCAAAAATACTGTACCTCCTGCCAACCAAATATCGCGGGCAATATCAGTATCAAATTAAGTGCTTACCTTGAAGGTGCTTACAATCCCACGCTTGGCGAAATGACCAACAAACTCAACGTCGATCGCGGCTTATTACCCGGACAACAACCTGTAAGTGATTTGGCTACGCCAACTCCTGCCGGACAACCTTACCACCTTGCCCCTTGGAACTACATCGGCACACAAGGCATAAGTTGGACAAACGAGCAATATACAGGCAATGAAGTAGATTGGGTATTGGTCTCCTTCCGTACAGATAGAGGCAAAGACAGTGAAGTGGCTATGACCGCCGCATTGCTCAATAAAGACGGCAGCATTAGTTTTCCCGACAGGTGTATTTTACCCAAATCAAGCATTGATACGCCGCTACACGTCGTCATTGAACATCGCAACCATATTGGCATCATGTCTCCCCAACCCATTGATATGACTAATGGCGTACTGTCTTACGACTTCCGTGCCTCCGACAGTTTCAGAGACCCCACAAGTTTTGGTCAAAAACAACTTCCCACAGGCGAGTGGGTCATGTATGCAGGCGATGCCAATCAGATTGCCGATATCATCAGTTACGATATTACAGGTGCAGACAAAACCGAGTGGTTTGAAAATAATGGTGTTTTCGACTACTACCTCTCTCCCGATTTTAATTTGGATGGTGATGTCAACGGACAAGATAAAGCTATGTGGTATCTCAATAATGGCATCTCTTCGAGAGTACCTAAATAGCTTAAATTACAAATTACAAAATCCAAACCCTACACAGGTTTTTCTTGGAATTTGTGATTTGTGATTTGGAATTTAAAAAAGCCGCCTTTAGGTGGCTTTTTTGTTTTAGCTATATAATTTCTTAATTTTGTAAAAAATAAAAACACATTCATTTTTAATTTTTAATACATTAAGGTCGCACTAAAATATAGGTATTTTTAAATTAACTAAACTTATTTTATAATGTTTTATTTATTAAAAATAAATTATTTATAAATTTTATTTATTTTAAAATAAGTAAGTGGACTGAATTAAATTATAAAAACAATTCCACTAACTATCTAATTATCAGTATTTTAGTGTATTTTTTTTATAAAATAAAAATGTCCTACTACTTAATGAAAAAATATGCCTATTTTAGCAGCACCAAATTAATACAGACAATTAACAAAAACATAATGAAATATCTATATATTTTGGCAATATTAGCCACACTTGCGCTGTTTCACGCTTGCGATGGATGTGGCAATACTCCTCCCCTTCCTCCACAAAAAGATAAAATTTCTATCCAAAACAATAGAAGCGGTGAAGAAATTGGCTTATTGATTGACGGCACTTTCGATACCCGATTTGTCAATGATAGCTCATTCGTAAGTACCTCCCCCGATATTGACCTTGAAACAATCAGCGGCACAGGAGAAGTCATTGCATTCAGCAATTTCCGCCCACCTGCTCTATTAGAAAATATCAATTGGACCACCAACAGAGACAGTTTCGCGCTCAATCTCCAAAATGAAATCCTCATTCCCGTCACCGTTTGGGTACTCCGCGGACCCTTTAGTACGACACGTACAAGTGCCATCAACTGGTCACTCACCACTTCTTCAATTTGGGAAAGTGAACGCATGGGCGTAGCCTTCGACGACTTTGAAATCATTGACGCTACGGGCGACCCCGATGCACCCAATTACTTCGATTTCAGATGCAATATGCGAACCAATATGATCAACGACATCGGCAGCAAACCGGGCAGAATCAACATTTATATCGTAGAAACAGTGGACGGTGGTTCGGCTCGCGGACAGGCTTGCTCCATAGGTAGCGATTTTGTAGCTATGGCAGCAGGTGCAGGTTCGGAGTTGCTTGCTCATGAAATCGGGCATAATTTTGGTTTATTTCATACAGATAATTTACCTACATTCAACCGAACAAATGTCATGCACAGTGCCAGCAATTCGCGACGCTATTTCACCGAAGGACAGGTATTTCGTTCACATCTACTGGGCAATTCAGCTTTGAACGACACTTATAATGCACGACTCGGACAAGCCATCCGCAACTGCGGACACACCCAAAACGACAACCAATGCCCCGCCATAGATAAACGAATTTGGGAAGACGGTACTTTTGGTCCGAATTAATATTTGTTGTAAGATAAAATAATAAATATAAAAATTGTACAACACAAAATAACGTATTTTTTTCGCATTTAATTGATTATAAATATTTTATAAAATAAATCAATTTAAATACGTACTATCGACACTTTTACATTTTAAATTTATTATTTTACATTTTACATTTCAAAAAACCTCTTCTCATTTTAAAAATAAAAAATTATGCAACATATATCACTCATACTATCTATACTTTTTATCTCGCTCACGCTATCGGCTCAATCTAATCTCAACCGATTGAGCAATGAACAACTTGCAGCGCATCTGCTCCATGAAAACTGCACGATAGGTGATGACAATGCTTTAAAGACCACATTGAATATTAAGAAAGTGCAGGCAGTAGAACCTTTACTTATTGAGATGTACGAAAAAGGACCTTCTCAGCAAGACCTTGACGAGTTTGAAAAAGCGAGCAAAGAGCGATATGACATGATACAAAAGGCACTGAAATCGGGTAGAAATTATGGCTTATCCGAAGCAGATTTGGAGCTTGCCCGCAAACAGACTTGGGAAAATTTTTATGAAACAGAAAAGAAAAATTATGTCCAAAATCGTCGCTCGCAAGCCTTACTTGCGCTTGGACGTACAGGCGGTGAGCAAGCCAAAAAGCTACTAAATAAGGCAGCAAAAAATACTAAATCCCCTTTACACAAATCTGCCAAACAAGCCTTGAAATTAATAGATGAACAATAGTACAGGCTGCTTTAGCTGCCTTACGCAGGCAGCTAAAGCAGCCTGTACAGCTAAAACGGCTTAAAATTTGTCAATAAAAATAAGTGTGTATTGATATAAAACAGATAGGGTTAAACATTCGTTAAACTAAGCGAATAATCGTTGAGGGGCTAACAATTTAGCAAAAATAACGTATCTTTATACACTAAACTAATGTGAATTTTTAGTGTTTTAATAAATGGTATTTTATCGTTTTTTAAATAAAAAAATAATAATAAATATATTTATATGAAAATCAGAGGGTTTTTATTTCTTTCCTTGCTTGTACTTGGCGCAATATGGGCATTTACCTTACCTCAAAGTGATGCGGACAAAGATGAAGTATTGATGCAATCCATACTTAGTAGTGTAAATCAATTGCATTATCAACCGCTTGATATAGACGATGATTTTTCAGAAAAAGCCTATAAGCTATATTTGGAGAGTCTTGACGGTGCAAAACTCTTTTTCACTGCGGATGACGTGGCACAACTTGAAAAGTATGAATTAAAAATTGATGATGAAATAAGCGCAAGCAACTTTGAGTTCTTCGAGTTGTCAATAGAATTGCTGAACAAACGCATTGACGAACTCAAAGGCGTATATCAAGATATACTTTCCAAGCCTTTTGATTTTTCGGCAGATGAAGTCATTGAATTTGATGAAGAAAAAATCGAATATGCCAAAGACGAAACTACGCTTCGTGAATACTGGCACAAATCACTCAAATACAGAGTTTTAAAAGACGTGGTCAATAACTTGGAGAAGCAGGAAAAAGCCAAAGAAAAAGAAGCATCGGGAGAGACAGACGAAGCTGAAGAGGAAGAAAAAGACGAGGAAAAGAAAAAGAAAGAAGAAGATATATTGAACATGACCTTCGATGAGCTGGAAGCTAAAGGGCGTAAAGATGCCCTAAAGGTACACGACGACTGGTTTGAGCGCATCGGCAAACTCCGCCGTAGCGACCGCTTGGATACTTACATCAATGCCATTACCGCTGCCTTTGACCCGCATACCAACTACCTTGCACCTAAAGATAAAGAGGCTTTTGACATTCGCATATCGGGGCGTTTGGAAGGTATCGGCGCACAACTTCGTGTAGAGGATGGCGATATTAAAGTCATCCGTATTGTGCCGGGCAGTGCCTCGTGGCGACAAAAAGAACTCGAAGCCAATGACGTAATTACAGCAGTAGCGCAAGGCGAGGAAGAAGCCGTTGACGTAGTCGGTATGCGATTGGATGATGCGGTGCAACTCATTCGTGGTAAGAAAGGTACGGAAGTTCGCCTGACCGTTACAAAAATAGATGGCAGCACGAAGATTATCCCAATCATCCGCGATATTGTAGTATTAGAAGAATCTTATGCCAAATCAACCATTATAGAAAGTGATAAATTTGAGGGTAAAGTAGGCTTAATCAACCTGCCGCAATTCTACGCTGATTTTACCAAAACAGGCGGACGCAATTGCGCTGATGATGTAGATAAAGAATTGCAGGCACTTCAGGAAGAAGGTGTTGCAGGAGTCATTCTCGACCTTCGTAATAATGGCGGTGGTTCCTTGACCGAAGTGGTGGAGATGTCCGGGCTTTTTATCGAAAAAGGACCTATCGTACAAGTCAAAAGCAAAGACGAAGACCCGCGTATTCTGCGCGACAAAAACTCTAAAGTCACTTACGACGGACCATTGGTCATCCTCATTAATTCGGGCAGTGCATCGGCTTCCGAAATACTCGCCGCCGCTATGCAGGATTACAAACGCGCCGTCGTCGTAGGCAGCAATTCCTTTGGTAAAGGTACAGTACAACGTTTCATCAATCTTGACCGTACCGTTCCTGCCGTCATGTCTAATGTTCGTCCCTTGGGGTCTGTTAAAATGACGGTGCAGAAATTTTATCGCGTCAATGGAAAAACCACCCAACTCAAAGGTGTAGCACCGGATATTGCACTGCCTTATCGCTACGATTATATCGAAACAGGCGAAAAAGAACACGACCATGCTATGGAATGGGATGTTATACAACCTGTCGAATATAAGACAAATTTCAAGATTAATAACATCGAAAAAGTCAAACAAAAAAGTGAGTTTCGCGTTAAAAATAATGAAACCTTCGCACTCATTGACGAAAGAGCCAAATTGCTGAAAGAAGAACGCGACAATCCAAATAATAACCTCAGCATTGATAATTTCAGAAAACATGCTGATGCGATGGAGGAGCGGTATAAAAAATATGAAGACTTGGGTGATAAGGAAATTGACGGACTAAGCGTACAAATTCCTTCCTTTATGATGCCCCAAGTAGAGGCGGATTCAGCAAAAATGGCAAGAGTAGAAGAATGGCACAAAAATGTCAATAAAGACGTTTACATCGAAGAGGCTTTATACATTATCGGTGATATAATCGAACAGAACTGATTGGAGGAAAAGAAAAGTACAGGTTTATTGGATTTATTGAAAAAAATAATGTATATTGATTTAATTATAAGCCTAAAAGGGTTTTGAATATAAAATAATAAAATTATTTTTTAATATATTTAATATGATTATTAACACTAAAAAATGGTAGAATTTGTAGAGATATTGATTGTTCTATTGACCTCCTCAATTAAACATACATTCGCAGGTATTCCAACGGGCTATGTTTTGAAATTTAGTTATGTGGAGGTCATGTTGTACACCGCTTTGGGAGGGGCAATGGGAATTTTATTTTTTATGTACTTTGCCAGAGGTACTAAAAAACTCTATCTGTATTATCTCAAAAAACGTGGCATCACTCCCCGAAAATTCACCCGAATGAATCGTTTTATCGTCAGGATAAAACAACGATTCGGGTTGATTGGCATTGCGTTCATTACACCACCGATTATGTCGGTTCCCATAGGTGCAATAGTCGCAGCAACCATATATAAAGACAAAAGAAAAGTTTTTTTATTTTTACTTGGTGGCGTTGTTTTTTGGTCAGTTGTCGGCTCGTCCGTAGTACCACTTGCCAATCTTATCGCAGCCATCAGATAAAAAGAAAAACACAAGTTGATATAGCCACAGCCACAACATTTTATGTTGTGGCTGTTTTTTTGGTAGTGTTCGACGAACTCGACTTTGGACATTGGGGAATTAGGAAATTTGGTATTAGGTATCCCCGATAGTTATCGGGATTTTTATTAAACAATTATAAAATTAAATTAATTAAATATTTTTTAATTTTAATGCAAATAAAATACCTGATAATCAATTACTTACGATTTAAAATCGAAGATCCCAGTTACCTAATTTCCAAAATGCCCAAAGTCCAGACGAAAATAGGGTAAATAATTATAAGCGAGTTGCAAGGCGAATCCCTTTGTTAAAAGTGGATATTTGAGTATTCAGGCACCCATTTTTCATAAAAACATTCGCCTTGCAACTATTCCCTATTTTACTCGAACACATCCGTTTTTTTTGCTTAGAGTTCTAAGGAATTTTCAAAAATCGCGCATAACCAAGCTAGGTGCCGACCCAGAAAGATAATGTAGAGAAAATTTATGAATTTTCTCTACATTGCAGACTATCGACTATGGACTATCAACCATCGACTAATATCCTCCTCCTCGAACCTTTCCATGCCGGAAGTCATCGGGCATGGGCAGAAGGCTATGCGCGACACAGTCGGCATCAGGTCAATTTACTGACGCTCAAGGGGCGGCATTGGAAGTGGCGTATGCATGGCGGTGCGGTCACATTGGCGCAAAAATTTATGGATAGCAACTACACTCCCGACCTTATCATAGCTACCTCCATGCTTGACCTCACGACCTTTCTTTCACTCACACGGGCGCGTACTGCAAATATTCCCGTTGCCATATATTTTCACGAAAACCAACTTACGTATCCTTGGTCGCCCCGCGATGAGGATGTCCGTCTAAAGCAAGACCGACACTATGGCTTTATCAATTATACGAGTGCGCTGGCGGCTGACCTTGTACTGTTCAATTCCGATTACCATCGCAGGTCTTTTTTGGAGGCTTTACAGCAATTTCTGAAAGTATATCCCGATAATAAAGGCATGATTAATGTGGATAAAATCCGTAGCAAAAGTCAGGTATTGTATTTGGGCATGAATTTATCTAAATTTGATGCGTATAAAACGGAAAAAAACAACGATGTACCACATATTTTATGGAACCATCGTTGGGAATATGATAAAAATCCTGAGTTGTTTTTTGAAACATTATACACCATTTCAGCACGCAGACTGGATTTTAAATTGATAGTTTTGGGAGAACATTATGCTAAAAGCCCGCCTGTTTTTGCTGAAGCTAAGGAGCGATTGCAAAAGCACATTATACATTTTGGTTATGCTTCTGATATGGAGACTTATGCCACAATGCTCTGGAAATCAGATATTTTGCCTGTAACGAGTCAACAAGATTTTTTCGGAGGAAGTGTAGTCGAAGCCATGTATTGTGGAGTTTTTCCTCTGTTGCCCAATAGATTAGCTTATCCCGAACATATTTCCGAAGAACATCACACTCAACATTTTTATAACAATAATGTTGAATACTTTGAACTATTAGAAAAACATATAAATGATTATTCAAAAAAAATAACACATTCATATATCAACGATGTCACACGATACGATTGGATCAACTGTATTGATGACTATGATTCAATTTTTTTAAAAAAAATATATAAGTCAAATTTGTCGTAAAAATTACAAAATACCTTATTTTTGTGCGGAAAAAAAAATAAAATGTACCTTTTCAAAGTTTCATGTCACAAATGAAAAATCCAAACTAATATGACAGCAACAAATCAATCGCTTTGGTATTTGGAAAATATTGATGTTATCGGTATTTTTTGTCCCAATAAGCGTAAACAAGGCGCACATGAAAATGTGGCGCATAAAACCTTCAAAAAAGGTGAATACATTTACCTGCCCGAAGAAAGTTCTGACAAACTTTACTTCATTAATGAAGGTAGTATAAAGTTAGGTACTTACTCGGAAGACGGTAAAGAAATTACGAAGGCTATACTCCGTAAAGGTGAAGTATTTGGCGAATTGGCTCTGGTTGGAGAAGGGCAGCGCAGAGATTTTGCCGTAGCGCAGGAAAATACCGATACCTGTGTAGTGACTGTCGAAGAGATGAGTACCCTCATGCGCGAACACACCGGCGTAGGCTTATTTATTATGAAACTTATCGGCTCGCGTTTGCTCAAAATGGAACGTCGGTTGGAGTCTTTAGTGTTCAAAGATTCCCGCACACGTATCATTGAGTTTTTGTTGGAAATCAACGAAGAACGCGGACAGCGGGTAGGCTACGAATGGGTGGTCAGAAAATTTCACACACATCAAGAAATCGCTAATTTGACGGCAACATCCCGCCAAACCGTCACTACAGTACTCAATGAATTGCGAAACGACAATCTCATTACATTTAATCGTAAACGCCTGTTAATCAGAGACAAAGAAGCCCTCACAACGCAGGCTTCCGTTATAGTGTAGTAAAAAATGTTATAATGCTAAAATGCGTTAATGCTATAATGTTTTCCCAATTATCGCATTACAACATTTTTTACTCATTCATTATTTTGTAATTATTATACATAAAACTCTGCCCGTCATCATCGTAAAATACTTCTGTATCTGCCGGACGTAGCAGCCATTCATCAGCAATAATTCCCGTTGTTTTTTGGTCTTCCGATTCCAGATAAATATGTACACGATTGTCTGCTGACAGGCAGTTAAATGTCGCTTTTGCCAATACCCAATGCCCCTCACCATACACTTCCGTTTCATGTTTCGGATTCACAACTTTCAAGCCCGCACGCTCCCCTTTCGGATTAAATTCCCAATAAAATAATTTCGGAAAACTACACTTGCTGCTGTCTGCATAGACCCAAACGGAGACTTCAAATTGTTTGGGAAATCTATCGGCTTTCATCTTGCCATCGTACAAAGTAATCAACGGACTGTCACCACTATTCATTGCACCCTCACCACGAAAAGTATGCGCCGAAGGTCTATCATTATAATGCTTCCATATCACATATTCGGGTAGCGTGAGTGAGCTATTTTTATCGGATTTTTTTTGTCGATATTTTTCTTGTATTTCTTTAAAATTAGTTTCAAAAATCGTTAAAGGTAATTCGTATAATGTAATTTTTTTATTTTTAAAAATTTCTTTTCCTTTTTGAATGACTCGTCTTTCGTCAGCTTCTATCTTACTGTTATTCAGCACAATAAGCAATAAAGGTTTTTTATTTAGGTCTTTCAATATTCGCTTTTCGATGAGGTTGCTACTTAGCAATTGCGCCAATTTTCCCGCTTGTGAAATGGAGGTACGCGGCGAGTGGAAGGTAGCTATCGGCAAGCCCGTTTCGTAAGAGCATTGATAGGCTTCGCGTGCTGCCCTACCAAAGCGATAAATATACCATTTTTCAGAACCATTATTGAAATACGGAAAAGGCAGAATGGCTTGAAAATCATCGGGTGTACGCCCCGCTTGTGCGAGGTATTTGCCGTAATCATTATTATGCTTAAAAACTGTATTTTCGCCTTTATGTTTATACATGACCTTCGCTGTACGGTCAATATTCAAACCTGCCTCATAGCCCCAAAAACCCATAACGATAATTCCTATAATGACCGCTAATATATTTTTCTTTTTTATTAATAAAATTTTTAAAAAATAATAAAATAAATACGCCATATAAACTGCATAAACATAATAAAATGCCCAAGCAAAACGCCCCAATGACCGGAACTGCCGCAGTTGAGGCATCCAATCCAAAAGAAAACCAAACCAGATAAAAGGTAATGCAAACGAGAGAATCAGCAGCAAGGCAGATGCCCACAAAGCCGTATTGAGTGTCGGGTGTTCAGTCAGGTTTAATGCCTTAGCAAAGTTACGCTCTTTGACAGTCACATACAGCATCCGCCCCGCTGTAAAAATCAATATCGGCAAACCCCAAAAACCCACATAAGCGATACCTTCCATATCCATACCGGGCAATTTTAGGAAGGTCCACCAACTCCGTATTTGTCCGAAACTTGGAAAAAAGACCCCTTCAAATCGACTGACATACACCCACAATCCGTAAGGCGCAAGATGTCGGTCTGTCACAGGATCGGTCAGGGCAGTGAATATGCCGAGTATCAAAATCGGTAATAATGCAGCAGTAAATAATGTGAAAATAGAAGCTAAATGTATCCGTAAATTGAATATATTTTGCAGCGTATAAATTCCGGCAAAAGCCAACACAAAAAAACTACCCAAAGGCAAATAATACGGATGAATCAGACCAAAAAAAACGATACTCACCACAATTCCCAAAGCCCAAAACAAAGTAGTTTTTCTCCGCGTTTGTATATCTCCCTTCGGAGGGGGAAGACCCAACATCCGCAACATAAAAAACCACAACATCGGTACATACAACAAAAAGGCAAGGCTATAATGAAACTCAATACGCCGGACTTGCGGAGACAGGAAACAGATACACAAAGCAGTTGGAACTGCCCACCAATCCGCAACATTATAACATTTTAAAATTTTATATAAAAAATAAGTACAAAAACCAAAAGCCAGCAAAACCGTCAGGTTAATAATACCTACCGAATAAGGATAAAGTGTAATGATATGATTGTCAATGAAATTAAGCAATCGTGCGTATCCAGCAAAGCTATCGGTAAACAAAAAATGCTCGCCATACGGATAAGTCATCCCTTCAAACCACCAACCCGAACCGTACTTGAGGTGATAAGCAAAGGTGTAATAATTTTTGATACCATCACCACCCGGATTGAACAATCGCCCATTGGGATTGAATAAAAAACCACCCAATGCAATCGTCAGCACCGCATAAGTACACAATTGTAAAATAATAATAGGAAGATGACGGCGTATGAAATTCATTCAAATGTAGAAGATTTTTTAATGCCACAATAATACGAATACCTTGTCAATATGATGTGTTATTCTGATAATAATTCAGTTAAAATCAATTGCATATCAGGTGCAGCTTTTTCTACGACTTCAATCACTTCCTCAATCGTAGTTTCGCGGATACTTTCAATGGGATAACATTGATTGGACACCACCGAAATCACAAAAACGGGCAGTCCTTCGTGCCTCGCCACCAAGACCTCCGGCACAGTGGACATCCCGACAATATCGCCGCCAATTCGGTGCAAATATTCATACTCGGCAGGAGTTTCCAAATTCGGACCTTGCAAGCCTACATACACGCCTTCGTGTGCGCGTATATTATGTGTGCGGGCAATTTGGATAGCTTTTTTGTTGAGTTCAATATCGTAAGTTCGGAGCATATCGGGGAAGCGCGGACCAAGCCGCTCGTCGTTCTCGCCACGTAGTGGATTTTCAGGTTGCAAATTGATGTGGTCTTTGACAAATACAATATCTCCGGCAGCTATCTCCGCACGGGTACTCCCCGAAGCATTGGAGATAATTAATTGCTTGATTTTCAAGGCGTTCAACACCCTTACAGGAAAAGTCACCTGCTTCATTGAGTAACCTTCATAATAATGAAACCGACCTGACATCGCCACGATTCGCCTTCCGGCAAAGGTGCCAAACACCAATTTTCCTTTGTGACTTTCTACCGTAGAAACCGGAAAATGAGGAATGTTTTTATAGTCAATTTCAACTTCAATTTGAATGCTATCGGTCAAAGATCCCAAGCCTGTACCGAGTATGATGCCGTATTCAGGTTGGAAGTCGGTTTGAGTGCGAAGATAAGTGAGTGATTCTTGTATTTGGTCGTAAAGCATGGGTAAGTGTTACGGTGTTGTTGTGTTATCGTTTTTGATTACAAAAAGCGTCAAATTTCATAAAAATACATTAAAAAACACACTATTCTTTGACATTTGAATGAAATTAACGGAAATTTGACCTAAAACTTGTCAGACATTTTGAAAATGTCTGACAAGTTTTAGGTCAAATTCAAGCAAAAATTCGACATGTTTAAATTTTGCAGAAAAGTAGTTTATACTTTTATGATTTCATTTTAAAAATAAAAATAATATAGCTCCGTTTACCAAACTCGAAAAGTTTAGTAAACGGAGATACATTATTTTTTATTGATTAAAAGAGCCAAATACTATTCTAAATATATCTGGCAAACAATGATTTTTACATTAAAAAAGTATCATTACATGAAAATAACATATTTGCTAATCAGCTTACTATTTCAGCTGATCATTTTGAGCAATTTACAAGCTCAAAATAAAACATTCACTGTTACGGGCATGGTTATAGAAAGTGCGGGTAAACAACCTGTGGAGTTTGCCACAGTTGCTTTGAAAGATAAGCAAACCGACGAATTGATTACGGGAACAACCACACAATCCAATGGTCAGTTTGAAATAAAAATCAAAGCAAGTGATTTTTATGTAGAAGTCAGTTTTATTGGTTTTGAAAATACAAAACTAACTGATTTTGAGGTCAAAAAGAATATAGATTTAGGTACAATTATACTTGCTGCACAAAATACGGCATTGGATGAAGTAACGGTACGTGCCGAAAAATCGCAGACAGAATTTCGCCTTGATAAGCGTGTATTTAATGTCGGTCAGGATTTGAGTAGTACGGGTGCGAGTGCCTTAGAGGTGTTGAATAATGTTCCTTCGGTCAATGTCAATATAGAAGGACAGGTGAGCCTGCGTGGGAGTACGGGCGTGCAAATGTTGATTGACGGCAAGCCCTCTATTCTTGCCGATAATGAGAGTAATGCGCTTGGTACGATTACCGCAGAAATGATTGACCGTGTGGAAGTTATCACCAATCCATCAGCCAAATACGAAGCCGAAGGTACGGCGGGCATCATTAATATTGTCCTCAAAAAAGAAGAAAAAGAAGGCATCAACGGTTCTGTCTCGGTCAATACCGGCTACCCGCACAATCACAGCATAGGGATGAGTCTCAATCGCCGCGCCAACAAGTTTAACCTCTTTACACAAATGGGTGCGGGATACCGTTCTTTGCCCCGCCACCGCCAGACGCTCAATACCGACCTGACAACTAACGAAAGTATCCGCAGCGAAGGTACGGAATATCGCAACGAGCAGTTTTATAATTTCATTTTAGGAACGGATTATCATATTAATGATAATAATGTGTTGACACTTTCGGGAAGTTTTGCTTACGAAATTGAAGACCAGCCCTCGGCTACTGATTTTAGCCGACTCAATGCCACTGATGACATTATTTCAGCATGGGAACGAACCGAAGTCACCGAAGCCACCAACCCGAAATGGCAATACGAATTTCAGTATAAAAGTGATTTTAAAGACCATAAAGACCACGATTTTATTTTCAGTGCCACCGGCAAATTTTTTGGTAAAGACCAGTCATCAGAATTTACCCACGACATTCCGCCAACGAGCAGTTTCTCCCCCTCCGACCAACAGACTCGCACCAAATTTCAAGAAGCAGGTTATACCTTCAAGGCTGATTATACCAGACCGTTTTCGGAGAAATTTACGCTTGAAACAGGTACACAATATGTCATTCAGGATGTCAGTAACGACTTCGCTGTCAGTGACTTAGCGGATGATATATGGCAACCGAGAGCTGACCTCACCAATGTTTTTGACTATGACCAAAAGGTACTCGGCGTGTATGGTACAATAGCTTACGAGGAAAAAAAATGGGGTATCAAAACAGGTTTGCGCCTTGAAAATACCATCCTCAATACCTTGCTCCAAAACACCAACGAAGCCAATAATCTAAACTACAACAGCCTGTTTCCGAGCGCACATACTTCCTACAAATTTTCGGAGAAATTTTCCTTGCAAGCCGGATATTCACGACGCATTTATCGTCCGCGTTTGTGGGATTTGAATCCATTTTTTAATATTCGTAACAACTTCAATATTCGGGAAGGTAATCCTGAGTTATTACCCGAATTTACGGATTCTTATGAGCTAACTGGTATTTATATTTTAGAAAAAATTACGATGAATCTTGGTATTTATCAGCGTTATACCACCGATGTTATTGAGCGGCTTTCTTTTTTTGAAAATGGTGTCAACACCACCAAGCCCATCAATATCGGTACAAATCTCGCCACAGGTATCGAATTTAATAGTAAATATACGCCGAATAATTGGTGGACACTCAATAGCGATTTCAATTTCAATTTTTTTAATCGCCAAGGCGAATATGAGCAGATTAATGTAGATTTTAATGCCAGTCTTTGGACGATGCGTGTCACAAGCAAATTTAAACTACCCGCCAAATTTGACATCGAATTTACCGCAAATTATAACTCCAAGTACAAAACGGTGCAAGGCGAGCGACAGGACATGCTGTTCGGCGATTTGGGCTTACGCAAAAAGCTGATGAAAGGTAAGGCGGTTTTCAGCCTTAGTGTACGCGATATTTTTGCTTCTCGAATATCCGAAACAGAGGTATTTCAAGATGATTTTTATGCTTATAATCGCAACCTGCGCGGCAGATTTATCAGACTTGGATTCAGCTATGGATTTGGAAAAGGAGAAGCTATGCAATACACAGGTAGAAGAAGATAATTATTGAGCAAATTGACAAGTTTATCTGATTGGTTGACACTTCATACGATATTAATTTTACACAAAATGTAAATACTCCGTTTGGTAAACTTTTCAAGTTTGCTCTCCGATAGCTATCGGAGAAGCAATGCACTGATTTTTAGGCAATTACTAATATTTGTACTTCGCTTACGTTTACCAAACTCGAAAAGTTTAGCAAACGGGTTACTTATTTTTTTATTTTATTTAAATATTTTTAATTTATAAATTGCTATTTTTTATCAAGATAAAAATATTTAAATAACGTTTATTTTGGAAATGCTTGATATTCAAAACTTATGTAGTATCGTTAGATTTTCAAAATGTCTGACAAGTTTACTGCCGGATTTCATCTCCAATTTGAAATAAAATCTACTTTACATTAAATAAATTGACAAGTTTATCTCAAGTACCATAGTAGTTGACACTACAAAGCCACTTTTCAGCTATCAGCATAGCGATAGAGTTATGTCAACGGAAGTTCATTGACAGATTAGCCATTATTGATTGAGTTGGTTTATGCCAATCTCCG
>CALIZI010000278.1 GCA_938028705.1 uncultured Saprospiraceae bacterium
TCGGATTAACGGGAACTGAGTAAAGGCGTTTAAACTCACGAACTTTTTCCTGAGCGTATGGCTTGGTGTCTCTATTTGACATCCTGCCATAGGGGCGTATTGCCCCGAACTTAAAGTTTAATTATTGGTGTGGGAAACTCGGTTTAAAATCGTAACTCACTGATAATTAATTGAATAGATTTTATTAATAAAATAAAACATGTAATTAATTATTTTTTTGTAAAAATCTAAAAAAGAAGGGGTTACCGAATTTCCTAATTCCCCAATTTCCTTTGTCCAAAGTCTAATTTAGTCGAACACTAGAGAAAAATTATAAATCACTTTGAGTCAAATCAATCCATTAATTGCTTCACTGTTTTTCTACTAACAGTAATTGTTCATGATAATCTACATATCTGGTATAGGAATTAGTATCTATCATCATAATAACGATCATCATCGCAATAGTGCTTACGCTGATGGCTCGCCAAATAGGTTTGTCAATAAAAATAAATAATAATGCAGCAACTATAATAATAATTGGAATGACTTTGTAAACGGTGGTTTGGAAATCTTTTATTGTTTTTCCGGTTCGGATAATTTCCGATTGTACAAAAGCGGCGGCATCCTTATTATAATCATTTACAAAACTGGTCACTCTTGCTTTGTTGGTAAAAAATAATCCGAGACCAATTGTTAATGTTAAAATACCGACGACCAACATGGGTATAATGTAGGCTCTGGCAAGTTCGGTTTTCCCTAATTGCCAAAATCCTATGCTTCCGATGAGAAAGAGGACTCCGAAAAAAATAAAAAATTGTGCTGAAAAAACTTCGGCTTTTGCCCAATCCGTAGCTGCTTTTAATATGTCCATGCTAATGTAAATTAATGTAAAATGTAAAATAATAAATGTAAAATGTAAAAGTTGCAGGACGCGGGATTGACGTATTTTTCTCGTATTTATTTGGTTTTAAATCTATTAAAAAATATAAATAATTTATATGCGTACTATATCCCGATAGCTATCGGGATTTACATTTTAAATTTATTATTTTACATTTTACATTTCAAAAAAATATATTATCCTATCAAATATCAATCACTCTTTATATTACTGGGGCTGTAACCAAATGCTTTTTTGAAGGCAAATGAAAAATGCGAAAGGTTTTCAAAACCGACTGAATGATATACGTCCGTGACCTTCTGTTTTTCGGCGGTGAGTTTGTGATGTGCGAGGTTCAGCCTTTTTTCTGTGAGCCATTTTCCGGGTGTATTGTTGAATATTTTTTTAAAATCCGATTTAAAGGTGGTCAGGCTTCTACCCGTCAGAAAAGCGAATCTTTCTAAGGGAAGATTGTACATAAAATGCTCTTCCATATATTTTTCAAGGTCTATTTTTCCATGCTCGCTAAATGTACCTAAAATGGAGCTTGCCCTTTTATCTACGGTATCAATGATGGTCAATACTTCCTGAATTTTGATAGATACAATTGCGTCGGGAAGTTCATCTTGCATATCAAAATAAGGCAATAAAGAAGCAAAAAAACTTTCCAGTAAATGATGTGATTTTATAGGTCTTTGCTTCGAGATATTTTCTGTCCAAGTTTCTAATATGGGATGATTTAGATAAAATTTACGGAGTTGTTCTTCCGGGAGAGCCATCGACACACATTTGAAGGGTTGTCCGTCAACAGGTGTTTTTACGCTTCGGGATAGTTGGTTTTTGGGGACTAAAATAGTATCACCTGCCGTAAAAGTCAGGGCATTTTTACCATAAGATAAGGTCAGTTTACCCGAATAAATGTAGGATACAATATGTTGGGGATATATATTTTCCCGAGTGAATTGCTTGTCCATTATGCAGGTCATAAAGACCTTGCCTTTGTCTGTTACGTTTGGAATTTTCATTTAATAAAAATATTTATACTTGAAATTTCTCCCTGTTTGCTCTTATGAAAAATCCCACTTAATACCCGTCTCTTTTTCCGAAAGCTCCCATAATCTTTTGGCTGCAGCTTTATCTTTGGCGTGAGGCTCTATATGATGCGCCCCCACCGGACCGACCCAATTGCTGCGTCCGGTAGGTCCGTAAAAAGCTGTCTGGTCTAAATTTTCTTCGGTAGCACACATCAATTCAGGATAGGCACCATTCTCGGCAGGTTGTGTCAGTGGCGACAATTTCATCAGACCAAAGATGGCTCTCATCATTAAGCTGCCACTTGTATTGATAAGGTTTGTTCTGGAAGACCCGGGGTGACAAGCATAGGCTTTGACGGCTGTTTTACCGGCTTTTTTCAATCTATCCTGCAATTCGTAGATGGTCATAATCTGCGCCAGTTTACTTTGGCTATAAGCATTATTAGCGGTGTAGTCTTTCTCCCAATTCAAATCGTCAAATTTGATGGCTTTGATGCCCATATCATAGCCCATACTACCTACCGTTACGATACGTCCTTTCGATTTTTCAATCAATGGATATAGCAAAGCCTGCAATGTAAAATGTCCGAAGTAATTCACGCCCATCTGACTTTCCCAGCCATCCACTGTCAATTTTCGGCTAGGCACTTGTGCTATTGCGGCATTACACATCAGGGCATCTATACGTGTCACTTGCTCAAGCACCTCTGCGGCGGCGGCTTTTACAGAAGCCTGTTCTGCCAAGTCCATACGTATATTAGATACGTCTATGTCATTGCCCAATTTTTCCTTTAATACTGCAATGGCATCTTCTGCTTTTTTAGTATTACGGTTGAGCATGACGACCTTTGCGCCCTTAGACAGTAGTATCCGCGCAGCTTCAAATCCTGTTCCGCTTGTCGTACCTGTTATGAGGTAAGTTTTACCGCTTAAATTGCCTAATCTTTCGGGTGTCCAGCCTTGTTTGCCAAATTGATTGTCACTCATATCTGTCTATTTTGTATTGATTTGATGTAAAGGTATGGCGAAATTAAGGAATTAATTTTGTTTTAAGGGCGGTTTTTGTTTGTTTAGGAGGCGTTCTGTTGAGTTTTTCTACAGTATGCACACAAATCGCCATTGACAAAAAATAAATATTTTTTACAATGTGTAAAATACGATTTTAAAGGGTTTTTGTGAATTTTGACAAAAGTTACAAGTGTTAAATTTTTTATTTATAAAACACTAAATAACAATACTAAGTCGATTTGTGTGCATACCATAGGTTTTCGGAAACCTTATAGCTTTTAGGTCAATTCCGAAGTTAAATATGAAAGAGAATTTCACCGACCCACACTTTTTACCGTAGTGCCAAATAAGTATAACACAAAATCTGAAATCAAAACCCTAGTATTTCTTATTTTCGCCCAATGAAATACAAACTATGCTTGCCCTTACTTTTCGTTCTTATTTTCGGTCAAATTTATGCTCAAAATATCATAGCTGGTCCTGTCGTTGGTGCTGTCAAGCCTCATTCGGTGACGATGATGGTCCAATTTGAGCAAGTTGATTCCCTGACCATTGACCTCTCTCCCGCTCACGATTTTCAAATACAAACCGAACAACGCAGCCACGGTTTTACAGCGATTTTTTTAAGCGAATTAAAACCTTACACGCACTACACGTACACACTCACAACAGGCGAAGAAAACGCCACAGGTAGTTTCCGTACCTTCCCGGAAGACGGACAGCGTGGCAGCTATACCTTCGTCGCCGGTTCGTGTCAGGAAATGGAAAATATGAAAGTCTTTGATGTCATACCCAAGCAGGACCCGATGTTTATGATGCACACCGGAGATTATGCCTATCCCGATGTACGTATTGGGCGCGATTATGCAGCGGATTATGATAAAGTCGCGCTGTCATATACCCAAAAATATAATGAAAAACGTATGGACGATATGCTCCGTCATGTTCCGATTGATTATGTTTTTGACGACCACGACCATATCAATAACGGCAGTGGACGCTACTGTTCCAATGATTACGATTTCGAGCGCAAGGGCTTTGCACGTACCAAAAACTATATGCTTGCCGACACCTTTCCTTACCAATGGCACGCCAATGTAGTACGTGGCTACACCGAATTTTTCCCACATTATCCGCTGCCCGATACGAGCGAGGCGATTCATCATTCCTTCAAAATGGGCAATGCAGAATTTTTTGTACTGGATAGAAGTTCCTCGCGCCGCGACCCGATGGACATCGTTTTTGAACGCAACAAACGCGGTAAATATCGCTTTCGTCCCAAGCCCGAACATCACCTTTTTGGTAAAAAACAAATGGATTGGCTCAAAGAAGGCTTGAAAAACTCAACGGCAGATTGGAAATTTATCGTCAGTGGTGTGCCGCTCAATCGCAGTATTCACAAACTCATCAAGGCGGGTGTGCGCCTGCAAAATTTCTCGACCAAAGAGTTTGGCGGTTTCAAAATGGCATCCGGCTATGCGAATTACTGGGCGGCATATCCTTACGAAATGAATGACTTTTATGATTTTTTGGACAAAGAAAATATCCGCGATATTATCGTCATTAGCGGCGATACACATCATAATGTCATGGACGATGGCAAAAACGCAGGATTGCCCGAACTCAATGCCAGCGGCTTGAGCGTCGAAAATACTAAACTTGCCCGTTATATGCAGATAATAGGTCGCGCTTCCTTTCAATTTAATTATAAAAAAGGCGTGTGGAATAAAGGCGGCAACGGACTCGGCAACCGAAATTATAAAAATGGTTTTGGTAAAATTTACATTAAAAATAATGAGTATGTAGAGTTGAGTATTGTGGATGAAGATAATGAGGTCGTGAGTTCGTTTCGGGTGCTGCATTCCTCTCAAAATTGATTTGGGTAGAGTGAATTCTTATAGGTTCTTTGATAATTTTTAATCGTTTGATGCCACTGTTAGCAGGCTCTACTACAACCCGAGTAGAAGTGAGCATTTTGTTGTGGAGTTTTTGAGTAAAATTCAATTGAGTGTGACACACATAAGTGAATTTGTAATATTAAAATGCATTTTTGGTTTGATAAATACAGATTGTAGATACTGTAATGACTGCTTTAGCTGTCAAGTATATTTTTAATATAATATTTTATCAACTTAAAAACAATTTTTTATGAAATATTGCCACCCACTTGACAGCTAAAGCAGTCATTACGGAGTCTCTTACCAATCTTAGCTTTTTTTGATTTTATATTATGATTCCACTTATGTGTGTCACACTCAATTCAATTTACCGTTTTTAGGTTTTTTGAAGGGCTGTTCTATAATTGGACTTTGGACAAAATGGGAACTAGGGAATTGGGAAATTCGGTTTGCAATCGTAACTCACTGATAATCAATTGAATGAATTTTATTAATAAAATAAAACATGTAATTAATTATTTTTTGTAAAAATAGAAAAACGCTCAACAAGTCATCCACAATATCACTCAAAATTTCGTATCATCAATACTGTCTAAATGTTTGACAATATCAGTTGTAATACTTTTGACTGTTCCGGCTTCAAAGGGTGATTTGATATTTGCCAATTTGACCAATTCCAGGAAGGGTTGCGTGCCGCCTGCCGTACAAAGCCTGACATAATCTGCCCAAGCCTCTTCTCGGTTGTTATTGGCTTTTTGCCAAAATTGAAAAGCGCAGATTTGAGCCAGCACATAGTCAATGTAATAAAAGGGCATTTCAAAAATATGTCCTTGCTTGTGCCAAAATCTGCCGCTTGCAAGGTAAGGCGTAGCATCCATTTTGTAATCGGGTAGATAGAGGGCTTCCATCTTTTTCCATACGTCTGCTCTTTGGTCGGGTGTGTAGTCAGGATTTTTGTAAATGATGTGTTGGAAGTGGTCCACTGCACAGCCGTAAGGGAGAAAAAGCAGGGAGCGGTTGAGGTGTGAAAAGAAGTATTTTTCGGTGTCTTCTTTAAAAAAACTTTGCATCCAAGGGTAGGTCAAAAACTCCATCGACATCGCGTGTATTTCGGCAGATTCGCTGGTGGGGTCTCTGTGTTCGATGACGGGATAATCGCGGCTTCGGAAGTATTGAAAGCCATGACCCGCCTCGTGCGTCAACACATCAATATCTCCTGATGTACCATTGAAATTGGCAAAAATAAAAGGATGTTTGTAGTCACTCAGACACCAACAATAACCCGCGTCGGCTTTTCCCGGACGGTTGATGACATCCAATAAATTATATTTCAACATATAATTAAAAAACTCTTCGGTGTCGCTACTGAGTTCTGTGTACATTGTTTTTGCCTTAGCCAAAATCTCTTTGGGCGAGTCTTTAGGTTTCGGGTTGCCACTCAAAAAGTGAAAATCCAAATCGTGGTCTTCAAGGGTATTGTAGCCGAGTCTGTTTTTTTGTCTTGCCCTCAATTGGCTTGTAATGGGTACAATTTCATCCACGATCTGTTGTCTGAAATTTTCGACCATCGTTTCATTATAGTCAATTCTTTGCATCCAGTTGTAGCCCAGTTCAATGAAGTTTTTGTGTCCCATTTTCTGTGCCATCCGGTGTCTGACTTTGACCAATTTATCAAATACACCATCAAACTCAGCTTGTTTACCGACAAAAAACTGCCAACGGGCTTCATTCGCAGTTTTCCTGATATTTCTGTCATTGTCCACCAGATATTTTCCTATTCCGGCAAGGTTCAATTCTTTGCCATCAAAGTCTATTTTTGCTGTGCCTTTCAGTTTGGTGTATTCCGTTTTCAGTTTATTCTGTTCTTCCATGTCATCCATGATGACAGGGTCAAAACCTTTGACGGCATATTCGGCAATATTGAGGAGATGTGTGCCCCATTTTTCCTGCAATTCTTTTTTGAATTTGGATTTATTTAATGCCGCATAAAAGCGATTGACCAAATCCTTGAACTTAGGTGAAACGGTATTGAAATAATTGACTTCTTCTTCAAGGGTTTTGTCGGCGGTATCAGTGGTGTATTTTATATTTGCCAACTGAAACATCGTGTCAAATCGGTCTCTTTTTTTATACACATCAATAAAGGCGGTATTTTGCTCTTCAAAGGTTTTGGCAGTTTCGATTTTTTGGAGCAAAGTTTCAAATTCAGCTTCAAACACTTCGTAAGAAGGACGCTGATAAGGTATTTCGTTAAATTTCATCATGATACTTTTACATGTTTAGGTTTAGTTGGACAAAGCTACTTGATATTTAGCATTAAGTCAACTTTTTTATTGTTTAGGCAACTTAAAAATATGTAGTTTTTCAATTCTGATTATTTTATTATAAAAAATAATGTATTGGCAGATTCAAGTTTTGTATTAAATACGCATACCTACGGACGACAGGTGAAAGTTCCCTTTAATGCAAGCGTCAGAGTGCAAAATGATGCTTGCTTTTGGTGTTTTATTTTTTTGTACACATACCGAAGCGCAAACGGGTACGGCTTATGGCTTCAAAACCGGTTTGACATTCAGCAATCAACAATGGAACACTCAGGAACGGGAACTACTGACGGCTTATCATGGTGCATTGACGCTCGAATCTCGTGACGAGGAACTTGGTGTTGCGCTGTTTGGAGATTTGGGTTGGCATGTAAAAGGTAGTCGGGTGGTCTTCCAGCGAACAACCTTTGTCAATCCTACTACTAACCAAACCGTTGAATTGCCACGTAGAAGTATTCGCCAACCTTTTAATAATCTTTCATTGGTGATAGGTGCTAAAAAAGTAAGTCAATTGACGGATTTTATCAACTATTATTATGGCTTGGGCGCACATGCCGATTTCAATGTGAGCTATGATGTCTATTTTGGCAACAGCGATTTTTTGACCAGTATGTGAATAGGTTTACCTATGGCGGTTCGGTGGTCGGTGGTTTGGAATATACGGTGGGAGATAATGGTATTGCATTTGTTGAAGTGTCTTTTCATCCTGACATTAGTAAGCAAATTGAAGTTCCGCAGGGCATCCCATATATCGACCCGATTACATTTGAACAAAGAACATTGGGCAGGCAAGATGTGAGGAATGTTCTTGTGGTGGAAATCTCTGTGGGCTATAAATTTGTACAGTGGAATTGAGGTAGTGATTAGTGACTCGTGATTGGTTTGATATGATGTAAAAAACGAAAAAAGCGAACAATGATATTGTTCGCTTTTTTCGTTTCAATATATGGTCGCACTGAAATATAGGCGTTTTTAAATTAATTAAAATTATTTTATAATATTTTTTATATTAAAAATGAATAATTTATAAATTCAATTTTTTTTAAAATAAAAAAATACGTCTATTTCAGTAGAACCATACATACTTGAATAAGTCATGCAAATGTCTTAAAATCGCGTATTTTTTAATTGAGATAAGTAAATTTTCACCCTATTTAGAAATCAAGAACTACTCAACTGATATTCTTGCTGTTTATTTTCGTGCATAAAAATTTTAAATATCGGAATAACAGATAATAAAATCAACACATAAACAACTTGGGGCAAAGTAATTCCATAAGCTACTACCGGATTCAGTCGAATAAATTCAAGCAAAATATAAAATATAGGAACAGCAATAAAATATATGCGGGCAGTCTGTCCGCTTACCTTTTTTCGATTTACATCCCAATACAAAAGGAATGCGAAAAAAAGGAGATGAAAAAGGCTGTCATAAACGGGGGTAGGGTGAACCGGCAGAATATTGGGAGCTACCCCGTAAGGATAATACATACCCCAAGGTAGCGTAGTCGCAATGCCATAACAACCGTCTCCCGAAAACTGGCAAGCCTGTTTGGTAAAAACCGTCAGGACACAAAAACTGAGTGCCAGCATATCGAAAAAGGCATTGAAGTTTTGGATTTTGAGTAGCTTTTTTGAGATGACAGGTAGAAAAATTAAGACCATTAACAGACTGCCGCACCATCTGAATCTTCCCGCTGAAGGGGCTGCAAAAAAAACTGAAATGTCGGGAAAAGAGCCTACCTTCAAATAATTTTCAATTGCTCCTACTATTCTGCCGCCAGTCATAAGTAATATGTAAAGTACAAAGAAAAACAGAAGTGTTTGTATGACAGATAATCGGATATTTACATTTTTACGAATATACCATAAACCGAAAAATATTGTTGTAAAGACTCCTAAAGAAGGGAAAAAAGAATACCAGTTCAATTCAAAACCTAAAAAGTGATAATTAGGAAGCATAATTATATGTTTTAGAAACTACTCAAAGGTCATTGAATAAATAAACCTTTGAGTAGTGTAACTAATTGAATAATTCTATCTTTTAATTTGGTCAAATGCTTTAAGAGCATTTAACACATTTTTACCTTCCATAATCGCTGTATTATCAAGTAACCATTTGACTTCATGTTTCAATTGAGGTGTGTTAGTAACATTTTCTAATTCAGTCAAAAAAGTATTTATAATGTTAATATCCTCTTTGGTAACCAAATAAGTTGATTTTTGAAAAGTAAAACCTTCATTAAGGGAACTGATTTGTTCCATTAAAACATTTAAGGCATCTTGTACAGAAGCATATTGAACATCCTCGGAACTCATTATATTTTCGATTTCTTTTTGGTATTTAATGAAGGTGCTGATAAGGCTTTTTCCATTTCGGTTCATTTTTGTTGCAATAAATTCTGATAAATTTCGATTATCATCGGGACTTATGCCTATCCTACAAGGACCTGTACCATCATCATAACAGTTGCAATACTGTTCGTCACCATTTGGACAAATAACTACTGCACAATATTCCCAATTTCCAGAACATCCACATCTATAATTGTTACCCTGCCATATGCCGCCAGGACAACAATTTGATACAACTGAATAATTTGCCAAATCTTCAATCTGTTCTTTACTAAGATAATTTGCTAAATCGGCATCTGCTAACATTAAATTTGAGTCTAATTCGTTTTCAACTATTCTCAACATATCAATATCTTTTAAGTATCTGAAAATGTTGTAACTTTTGATTAGTTTTTGACGACTTTCAGAATTAAGATTATTGATGTATTCATCAAAGTTCTCCAAACTTTGGTTTCTTATATTAACAGGTGGATAGTATTGAAAAACATTTGCATTTCCAGATACTTCTAATACCTGTTGTGTATTAGTTTTTTGGAAGATATTATTTTCACTTTCATTTTCCTCACACCCAATCATCACCAATGCTATAAATCCAATGACAAGAGAAAAAACTGCGAGATACTTGGTTTTACTTTTTAAAAAATTCATAATTATTGTTTTAAGTTATTGAATAAAAAATTATTGTCTCCAATGCCCCGCGCGGTGGTTATTGTTGACCGCTCTATATTGTTTTTTCATAAATACAATTACAAATATGTCACTATAAATTCTTGCGTAAAAGGTCAAAATTTGCAATCTTACGGTTAAAAAATGCAGAAAGAAGGCAGGAAAACACCGTAGAAAAGCAAAATTTAATCGGAGAAAAAAAATTACATTTTTGTTTACAAAACATTGATTATTAATAACAAACAAGTAAAACATATACATGAAAAAGCTGGGAAATTACCGTCAAGTCACTTTTTTTGACCACAACAGAAATATTTAAATAAAATAAATTCAACAAAGTGTTATTTTAAATAATGATTATACAATGACTTTATAACTTTTAGACTTTGGACAAAGGAAATTGGGGAATTGGGAAATTAGATAATCCCGATAACTATCGGAACTTTTTTAGATTTTTACAAAAAATAATTAATGACATGTTTTATTTTATTAATAAAATATATTAAATTGATTATCAATGAGTTACAATTTTAAACCGAGTTTTCTAATTCCCTAATTCCGATTTTGTCCAAAGTCCAATTAACTTAAAAACCATGAGAAATAATCGCCTGACACGACTCCTAAACATTCTGGATAATACCGAAAAAAGAAAGTTGCGACAGACACTCGAAATTTCCACGAAAGAGCAGGAAATGCTAGTGCTGTATGATTATTTGATAAAGTATTCCGCTAAACCAAAGCGATTGGACAAAGAGCGGGTTTTTGAAGAGGTTTATCCGAAGGACACCGTTTTCAACGGCAGAAAATTAAGTGACCTAAATACTCAATTGTATCATTTGGCAGAAGATTTTATAATTGTCCGATTGTTGAAAAGAAAAGAACGAATGGCACAAAGGCAATTATTGATGTTGGAATATCTGCGCGAAAAAACTGTGCTTAATAATAAGTATAGTGATGACCTAAACAGTCTGAATCATAAAATAGTCAAAGATTTAGAACACTCCTTATCACGTACCGATCACTGTAATTTATCTCATTACTTTAATCTGTACCAACTGAATATCCAAAGGTATTATCTCAATACAGATAAATGGCAAGAAGGACGACTTCACATAGAAGCCCTGATGGAAAATTTGGATATTTTTTATTGTTTGACAAAACTTCGATATGCCGGTGAGATATTGATGCGTGAGCGAATACTCAATGAAAATTTACCTGTTTTGTTATTAGATGAATTGCGCCAATACAGTGAAGTATTGAGCAAAAAAGGCATAGCTCAGGCAAGTACCTATCGACTCCATCTTGACTTATTACAAGAATTTGATGAAGTAAAATTTCATCAACTGGTAGAACATATTTTTGAATATGAACATACACTTGAGAGGGTCGAACTCTCCAATATATTGATTTTTTTAGCCAATCATGCAGCTAAAGCCACTCGTGAGGGCGATGCCAATCTTGTTGTTGCCAATTACGAAATTTATAAATTAGGACTTGAAAATGAGGTCTTTATAGAAAATGGATTTGTTCCCTCCCTGTTGTTGGTAAATTATGCTTTATTATGTTCGACAGTTGGAAAAACGGAAAACTTAGAGGAGATTTTAGTTCGTTATCAGGATAGAATAAAGGTATCGGAAAAAGAAAACACAACATTATTATGTCGGGCTTATCAGCATTTTGCAGACCACGAATTTTATGCAGCTTACAGGTTGGTAAGTAAACATTCAAAAAAACGCTTGTCTTTTGCCTTGCACCAAAAACCTTTGGAATTAAAGTGTCTTTACGAACTGGAAAACACAACTGACCACATTGATACGAGCCGGACACTGTACGATGCCTGTATGGTATATCGAAGGTATCTTCAAAGAAAATCAGATGTGTTAAACAATTCCACCTACACTGCCAATTTAAATTTTGTCAACACATTGCTCAAACTCGGAGAACCTGACACAGACACAGATGAATTAATGAAAACACTAAAAGGAGTATCTGTTATTCACAGAAATTGGTTGATGGAAAAAATAAAAGCTAAAAAATAAACGGGATTTGGCGGTCTTACCAAATCCCGTTCTATGACATAGAAATTGTCTTTTCGTGTTTCGTCAATTCCCTAATTCAATACAATATGACATGTACCACCCCGTTCGACAATCGGTAGCTCTTATGTGATAAATGCCAACAGGAAGTTTGTCTTGCAATACTTCTGTCGGGCTAATCAGGCTTTCCAAATACAGTGTGCCATCTGATTTAATTACAGACAACTTGATTTCATGTTCACCCAAAGTGCGAACAGTCAATGCATAAGCCTCGGTGGTTTCTTGTCGGGTTACAACATCAATAATTCCAACCCGTTGTCCAAATAAACAGGCAACATTTATCGCCCAAATACACACCGTGACAAATAGTTTAATAAACAGTTTTTTAAACATTTAGACTTTGGACGAAAAGTCGTTCAAAAAAAATAGGCAAAACTATTGCTAGTAGTTATCTGTGAATAAAACTAAAGCAGAACAGTTTTGCCATGATATATTAGGTTTGGACATGAATCATGCCAAAGGTTTAGTGAAT
>CALIZI010000279.1 GCA_938028705.1 uncultured Saprospiraceae bacterium
ATCCCATTCAATATTTTTAGGATAATCGGGAAAATCCCTAAATGTTCTACCTTCGCTATTGTTTTTGTTGTATCTTCCATATTATTTTTCGGCATAAGATACAATCTTTTTTCTCTTCATTTTTTAACCGAAAGGGAAGAAGAAAAGATGAAAATATACGAAACAAGTCTAGTAGATTTGTTGATTCCAAATGAAAAACGGGAGTTATTTCCAGCAATAGTAGAAATAAAAAGTGGAAATTTAATTGGTGGAGTAGAATTAATGGAAGATAAAACAGATACAGAGTTGGCAGTATATTTCAATCGTCCAGAAATTGGGTTAATCCGGTATCATCAACAAGATTATGAAAAATCTTTAGGCATTTATCTAGATATTGTAAAACAAGAAGGAAGTGAATACTTCCATTCAAGTATTGGTTTCTTATATTTCGTAATTGGAGAATTTCAGAAAAGCAAAGAGCATTTAGAATTAGCCATATCTTTTGAAGAACTCTTCTACTCTAACAAGAACTTAGGCTACCATTGTTTAAGAAAGAAAAAAATAAAGGATGCCATGAGCCATTTCCAAAATTGCATTGATATTGTAGGTAAAACCAAAACTTTAATAAAAGAATTTAATTCGGATTTTAAGCATATCTCATTGCAGATTAATCCAAGGCTATTAAATAAAGTTAAACATAAAATAAAAGAATTGAGTCCTAAAATAGAATGAAAACATTCACACAAAAGAAAATAAAACCATGCGCCCACACCACATCCTATTACTCCTACTCATCACCCTCACCACCTGCCAAGCCCCAAAAGAAACCCCAACCCTCCTAATCACCAACGCAAAAATCTGGACAGCCAACCCTACCCAACCCTACGCCGAAGCTATGGCAATAGCCAACGACAAAATACTCGCCATAGGCACAAGCGAGGACATCCGCGAATACGCAGCCGCGCAAGAAGTAGATGCCAAAGGACGCTTTATCGTACCCGGTTTCATTGACAGCCATGTGCATTTGATGACGGGCGGACGGAGTCTGTTGAGTGTCGATTTGCGGGATGCGGCGAGTCGGGAAGAATTTAGTCGGCGGGTCGGGGTATTTGCGGAGACGATGCAGGCGGACGAGTGGATGCTCGAAGGCAATTGGGACCATACGCTTTGGGGCGGGGAATTGCCACATCGGGATTGGATAGATGCGGTGACGAAAGACGTGCCTGTCTTGCTCTTTCGTTTGGATTGGCATACGGCATTGGCGAATACTGCCGCACTCGAATTTGCGGGTATCAATGAGCGTACGCCCGATGTGGAAGGCGGCACGATTGAACGCGATAAAAACGGCAAACTCACCGGCATCCTCAAAGACAATGCAATGAATCTGGTCATGGATAAAATGCCGCCCATGTCGCCGGAACAAAAAGACAAATCGTTTCGTGCAGCGATGGATTATTTTTTGTCGAATGGCGTGACAACGGTACACGATGTCGATGGTTTGAATGGTGATTTTGAAAGTTACAGCACCGCAGAGGCGTATAGGCGGTCGGGCGATTTGCAGGTACGCATCTATGCGGCTACGCCACTCCATGAATGGCAGCAATTGACCCAACGAAAAGACGAAAACGACGAGTGGCTCAAAACGGGTTGCCTCAAAGGTTTTGTGGATGGTTCGCTGGGGTCGCATACGGCGGCTTTTCATGACCATTATACCGACAAAGCCGACGATAAAGGCTTTTTTATCCATCCGAAAGACGACCTGTACAAATGGATTTCGGAGGCAGATAAAGCCAATTTGCACGTCATGGTACACGCTATCGGCGATAGTGCGAATCATACTTTGTTGGATATTTACGAGCGTGTCATCCGCGAAAATGGCGAGCGTGACCGCCGATTTCGTATCGAACACGCCCAACATCTCGCCCCCTCCGACATCCCAAGATTTGCCCAACTCGGTGTGCTGCCGAGTATGCAGCCTTACCACGCAATCGACGATGGCAGATGGGCAGAAAAATACATCGGCACAGAGCGCATCCAAACGACTTATGCCTTTCATTCGCTCGAAAAAAGCAAGGCGATGATGACCTTTGGCAGCGATTGGGCAGTGGCACCGGCTTCGCCGATTATGGGGATTTATGCCGCTGTGACACGCCGTACTTTGGATGATAAAAATTCCGGTGGATGGGTTCCCTCACAAAAGATTTCTGTAGAAAAAGCTCTCACCGCTTACACGAAAAATGCGGCTTACGCTTCGTTTGATGAAGATATTAAAGGAACTTTGGAAAAAGGAAAATTGGCAGATTTTGTAATTTTGAGTGAGAATCTTTTTGAGATTGCACCGGAAAAAATAAAGGATGTGCAAGTCTTGAGAACTTATGTGGGCGGTGAATTGGTTTTTGAAAAAACGAATAAATAGATATTTGGATACTGGACAATAAAAAAGAACAGAGGAAATTTAATATCGAAATTGAATGATAATCATGAGTTTATTTTTGAAAAAAACACTTAAAATATATGGAAAATTATAAGTAAACTATTACATTTATAGCTGAAAATCAATTGATTGTTTTTGATTTTTTAATTTTTTTAAAAAAATAAAATACATCAAACATGAATAAACACTTACTTTTACTTACAATTTTTTGTAGTCTGATACTCTCCATTCATAGTGGAGTAGCGCAAAATTCCCAAACGTACAATATTGGCATTAACACAAACGAGCCGGATAGCCCAAATTTGGATGCAGTTAGCAATAACTTCTCTCTCAAAATAATATGTTTTCTGGAAGGTGTTTATGATGTAAATACCAACCTGATGGGAGACAACCTGCGTGTGTTAGGCATTCTACCGAAGAGCGACCCGTGGGCTTTATCTCCCGATATTCCTGATATTGCTTTGGCGATACAAGGTGAAAATGCACTGGTGAACTGGGTAAAAATACAAATAAGAGATAGCGATGATGCTACCAACGTTTTATACGAAACCTCCGGCTTATTGCAGCGTGATGGTGACTTGGTGAGTCACGACGGCATATCACCTTTAACGATAAATTATACGCTGCCCAATACATTTCATATTGTGCTTATCCACGAGGGGCATTTACCTGTAATGACGCAACAAGCCATCAGCCCTGTGAATGGTGTAGCTGCTCTTAATTTTACCACTAAGGGATTTGGACAAAAGGAAATCAAATCCGGTATATGGGGATTATATGCGGGCGATGCTACACAAAACTACGATATTGTCGGGTCTGATAAACTAGCCTGGGTCTTACAAAATGGTGCATTCAAGGTATATTCGTCTGCCGATTTTAATAGAGATGGTGATGTCAATGGTTTGGATAAAATGTATTGGCAAGCCAATAATGGTGTATTTTCCGGTGTGTCTCAATGATTATTGAATTCGTTGATTTGTGATTTGTTGATTCGTGAATAAAAACGAATGGCTCATGTAGGAAATCAGGTGGAATGGAAGCAAGCCCAAATCCTATAAGGTTTTCGAAAACCTTATAGGATTGATTATCAGTTTTTTATCCCAGTTTAAAATAAAAATCAACCCGTATTCCACCTGATTTCCTACATGAGCCAAACAAATCACGAATCAACGAATTACAAATAAAAAAATCATTTAAAGTATAGGAAAAGTCAAAGATAAGATGTACATTTGTATGCTAAATGAGGTACAGAAACTGTAAACGCCCAAATTAAACTACAATTTTGACTTGTTTCTTACTGCGAAAATTCCAAAGACAATCTTCGCTGTACAATTTTTTCAATAAACACAAAAATATATTCAATATTTGATGTTTCATCAAATTAATTGACAGTACATTCTACATTTTCTTACCTGATTATATTTTATCAAATTATTTTTTAATAATTATTTTTTTATAAAAAATATAAAATTTATAATTTTATTAGAAAACAAAAACTTCGATACATCATTACATTTAATTGATAGAACAAGATTAAAAAATCTTTTTAACTAAAAAAAATAATTATATTTGTAATTTAAAATTGACAAAATAATTAGGTTATTTCATATAATTTTAATCATTAATTTGGAAGTAAATAAAGTTCGAAATTCAACGCATCACGAATGACGAATCATATTTGCAAATTACTAATTACATCACACATTTTTTCACTCAAAAATTATTAACATCATGAACAACTTTAACAACATTAAATGGGTTATCTATGGTTTGATTGGTTGCTGGTTAGTCTATACAATGGCTTGTAGCAGCGGCACAACTACTGAAGAAGTAGAATATCCGACCGAAGGATTAATCACAACAGTAAAAGAAGTAGAAACTGACCTCTTCAAAATCGAAGACGAAGTAACTGCACCGACACCCGAAGAAAGTCTGATTATCGCCAAGTACATGGACAGCACGATTGATACCTTTACTTTGGACGAAGCACGCCTGTACTCACAAGTAGATGGCGGACGCAGAAGCGGCGTAGCACGCGCAGCGAGCTACGGCTTTTTCGGCTTTATGATGGGTAGGTCAATGGGTACGCACCGTCCGGCGGCGAGTGCTTATACCAACCAAAAAGCCCACCAAAGAGCATCATCAAAAGCGGGTTCATCTATCAAGAAAACCGCAGCACGTAAAACCGTGTCCAAGCCTAAAGGTAGAACAGGAACAGGCAAAGGACGCTCAAGTCGCTCTTACGGTGGATAAAAGAATAGAAGCAGTCAGCCCGATTAGCTTTGAGACCCTCAGAGAATTGGGCTTGGAATGGTACGATGCCGGAGAAAACAAAGGTTATCTTGCCAATCATTTTGTACGTGTGTTGCCTGCCGAGCTAAAAGCGATGCAGCAGGCAACACACGCCTTATACGACCTCTCTATCGAAGCTGCCAATTATGTTGCCAATCGCAATAAATGGGTAGATGCAGGCATTCCGCCGCAGGCGATAGACCTCGTAGATTACTCGCTCGAACACGAACTGGACGACCACCTCATCGGCAGGTTCGATTTCAGTGGCGGTATAGGCGATTTGCCGATTAAGATGTTGGAATTTAATGCCGACTCTTGTTCGCTATTGCCCGAAACCGCTATGGTTCAACAGACGCTTTGGGAACATGAAAAAGACCAATTTGGCGGCAAAGCTCCCTACAATCAATTGGTGCAAAGCCTGACTCAAAGACTGAAAAGAATCCGCTCCAATCATCCCGACAAAGAGCCGTATATGCTGCTCACCACGATGGGTTTTGAAGAGGATTGGCTCAATACCGATATTGTGGCTACGGCTGCACAAGATGCCGGTTTTGAGATATACATGACGGAAATGGAGAACGTTGTGTTCTCACCCGACGAAGGGTTTTATGTCCAAAAAGAGGACGGCGAATATCACCGTTTTGATTTTTGGTATAAGTTTGTACCCTGGGATTTTATTGTGGAGGAAGAACCGGAATTGTTCGATATTCTCAATAAAATTGTACGCAACGGACATGGTGTGGTACTCAATCCCGCCTTTACGATGTTGCTACAATCCAAAGCACTGATGACCTATATGTATGAACTCGAACCGGAGCATCCAAATCTCCTTGCTACGAGTTTTGATGAAGGCTTTTTTGCAGAACGATTTTTTGTAAAAAAACCGATATTCGGCAGAATGGGAGAGAACATTAGTTTCTATGGCGGCAGCGACGAACCGGAGTATGAAACAGAAGGCGATTATGGCGAAATGGATGTCATTTATCAGCAACTCGCCCCCTTCAATTCCGACCAACGCGCCTACCGCTACCAACCGAGTATCTTCTGGACCGGTACACCTTCCGCCCTCTGTTATAGGCGGCAAGATGACTTGATACTGGATGATGATGCAGAGTTTGTGCCGCATTTTTTAGGAAAGTAAGGTAAAGCGATGCTTCTGGCTCGCGTTATATACGAAAACATATCATGCCCCATAGACTGATAGGACACAGATTGAACAAGATTTGTGTCCTATTTTATTTTTATTTATTTTAACCCAAGTTGAATATGTAGCCTCCAAGTTTTTTAGATGGTTTAGTTGTCAGACGAATGCTGTTTTAGAAGGCACCGATTATTTGATAATATCTTCGCTTTTAGCAAAAGAATTCGTCTGACAACTCTCCCCGCTC
>CALIZI010000280.1 GCA_938028705.1 uncultured Saprospiraceae bacterium
GGTAGTGTTACTCATGTAATGCTGTAACCACAAAGGACACGAAGAACACAAGGGTCGAAAATACGAAGTAAGAAAACTAAGTGAGCGTAAGAAATTCATGATTAAATACTTAGAAACACTTTGTGAACTCTGCGTTCATTCGATTTTCGTGTTCTTCGTGGGCTTAGTGGTTCAATAGCATTACATGTGCAGCACTACCCTTGTTTTTAATAATTAATTGGAATTTGGAATTTGCTGATTTAATCATCAATTCAATTCAGAGCCATCTCTATTTGCTTTCATCCTACCAAAGGCAAGGTTCAAGCCCACTCTCAAATTAAAATTCTTACTATTAAAAGGATTGAATAAAGGCGCGACATTATCCGATACGGCATAGACCTGTACCGGACCAAGATGCGCGACGGCATTGAGACCAAAATTATCAAATCGCTGACTGCGGAATGCGTAAGTAGCACCAAGTGTAAACCACCTGCCGAATTTTTTACGCGCACTCAAGGTAAGTCCGGGTACGGTATTTTGACGATAATTTTCAATATACAATAATGCGCCTACCGTCAAGTCATCCTGAATTTGGTAGCTGCCGCTGAGGTAGGCTTTGGTAGGTAATGCGGTGCGGTAGCTGTCGTCTGCACCTGTGCGAATATCCAAAATTTGGCTGATACTATCCAACACCTGTTCAAATTCTGCGGTCAGTCCATCGGTATTGAACGAATCGGCAGAAGCAAAACTGAACAGGTCAATACCTTCGTAAGTATGCGTGCCGCGCGAGGTGTATTCGTGGGCATTATTCGACCAGTTGATACTGCCCAAATCAATGATTGCCGCACTCAAAGTAAGGCGGTCTATCAGATTTGCCGTCACACCCAAATCAATTCCGAAGCCGCTATTTTTACCCGAAACATTATTAAAATCATACAAGGATAATTCGTCATTGACCAGTTCGGCTATATCCGAAACCGCATCAAATCCGGCACGACGAAAGGTGAAATCCGTATCGAAAGTCGTTTGATAGACATCGTCGCTGGTGGTGAGTGCAAGGCGATTGTCACCAACTGTGGAGACATCTGAAATGCCTGTGAGGTATTTCAGTTTTGCACCAAAAGTGAATTTATTTTGCCAATTATATGCACCGGACAATCCGATTTCGTTGTACACCATAAATTGAAAATCAGGCGCAATATCGACCGTCTCGCCGATATATTGTGCATTGCCGTTCCAGATTAAATCAAGGGTTTCGGGGGTGTAATTGACAAAGGCATTGCCCTTGACCGACCACGATAGCCCAACCTGTACGTCGTCGCGCAAACGTACCGCTACACCAAGTGCGTCAAGGTTGAGATTGGTTTGCAGAATATTGTCATCTTTAAGGCGATTGATGGCATTATCCAGATTGAGCGATAAGCCGTTGTCCACCTGCCGAAAGGCATCGTTGAAGGTGAAGCCCGAATGATACAAATTGCCATAGGCACTTGGCAATGCTACCACAATTTTTTTGTGGTTCATCAATGCCGGATTGGTGGAAGCGGATTGCCAAATATCATCCATAAAATGTACACTGAGTTCTTGTTGGGCATTAGCACTAAGGATGAAAACAGCAAGTAGCGGGGTGAGTAATGAACGTAGGTTTGAATACTTCAAAGGATATTATTTAGTTGTCGGTCAATGGTCGATAGTCCATTTTGACCGCGAGATTTTTTTTAATTTAAATTATTTATATAAAATAATTTTATTATATATTTATTTAAAAATAATTTATAAAATATTATTTTTAAATAAAAAAAACTTTTAAATACTTTTTATTTTTAAAATATATAATAAACTACACGTACTATATAACTTGGCAATGTCATGTTCGATTTTTATTTAATATAGTTGGCATTTTGCTCCTGAATTTGGGCTAAAACTCGTCTGACATTTAAACATTGCTAGAAAAATATGACATCATCGGTGAATTTTGAAAATGTCAGACGAGTTTTAGCCCAAATTCGGAAAAAATATCCCATGCCTATAAACTCAATAAACCCTAGCCCCCTTTCACCCCTGCAATGATTCCGAGTTTGACGGTCATATCATAATCTTCATATACACGTACAGAGGTATTGCCATCGTTGAATGTCGAAATTTTGACTTGTACCAGCATGTTGGTCGCATTCTGTGTGATGTTATTAAAACGGTCTTTCGGAATCGGAATAAAGGTCTCTTTTCGGGTAGCTTCAGTTACATTTCCGTCGGCATCTACCACGCCCGATTCAAAAATGCGCTCTAAAGGGTCGAGCAATCTATCCACGATATTATAATTACTATCCGTGAACAGCACTTGTATATCTACATTGGTTGGAAATTCATTTTCAGTGACCAATTTAAATTCCACTTCTTCTACATTTTTATAATCGTCCAATTCAATATCAAAATCAAAGGTATCGCTCACTGTAAATCCATCAGCCCTGCCATACAGCGGCAGTTCAACTTCTGCATCCAGATAAAAATTACTGGTATCGGTCACATAACTTATAATGGCTGTATTGCTGTCAGGATTTGAAATGACCTCTACATCATATTCAAAATAAATCACCGGTTGCCCGATAATATCTTCAATATTTGAATTATCTTTATCAATGACCAATACTGTTTCGGCTTCCTGCCCCGCTTCATTGATAGACGGATAATTGAAATCCACGCCTTGCTCCAGTTCTTGACTGCCAAAAGGTATCGTTTCGCCATCCACCGTAATGGCATTGAGCGTATTGAAGTAAGCCCGTACCGGAAAACCGAATGAATTGCGGGTTCGGATAGTCATTTTGGGTTCTTCAAAAAACACCGTACCATCGGAGAAATATTGGAAAAAATCTACCTCCACCGAATCCAGCGGAATCGGAAAACTGCCCGTACCCAGATAGCCTTGTGCGTAGCTATATACCGGCTCTACAAAATCTACGATTACACCAAAGTCACCAATTACATTTTCCAAAACCACCAGAGAATCACTCTCAGTCAGGCGGGCTGTATATCGGAATATCATCGAATCACCCTGCGGTGTAAGGATATAATTTGCCAGGTCGTAGCTGATTGGAAAGAAGACATTGGTGGTGTTCATGGGTGAGATGGTGACAGTTTTATTAAAAGGCTCACCATTGAGGGTTGCTTCGGGCGTATTGAAGGTAAATTCGAGGGGTTCGTCGTGAATATTGCCGGTTCTGATTTCCATTTTGCCGCTTTTTGCTCTGATAAAATCAAGCTCAATATCGACAGGCAAGGGGTAGGGCAATTTCATAAAAGTATCCAACATCGGAAAAGTCACATCGGGAATCAGGCTAAGGATGTCGCGGCTCTCCACCGAGTAGCCGTTGCTGCGATACACCAGCGTCAGTTGTTGGTCGGTATCAATCAGGAGTTCCGTACCTTCGCCGTAGCTCTCAAAAAAATCCACCGTATTCACCGTCGTGTTAAACAAAGTAAAGGCAAGATCAGGTCGCCATTCCTCGGTGGTAATATTGTCAAATTTGCTGCAAGCCACCACCATGACCAAAGCAATAAATACCATCGCGTATCGAATATTCATAAACTAATTTTTATTTAGGCGGGTTGTTATCGAAGGAACTGTACTAGCAAAAAAAGTGCCGTTGTCATCAGGTGTCGATTGGTCGTAAAGTAAGATTTATATGAAAAAGTTTGTCTATCCTCAAGAGTAACCGTCATTCCGCGCTGCGACGCGGAATCTGTTGCCCTTTGCAAGATGCCAAACAAAAGCTTCTGTCTAAAATCAGTCTCTGGCGGCAAAAGATTCCGCATCGGAGTGCGGAATGACGTTAATTCTTGACTTTTTTTAGTTTAAAAATGCTTTTGCTTGGCATTTTGCTGTATGCCTTCCTTAGTATTTCATGTTGATGGATACGACATTCGTGCTGTATAGTTTTCGCGTACTTATGTCGGCTCTTTACTCCCTCGTTAAATATGTGGATGTGCAGAATATATCGCTTGGCATACCAACACGTCAATCTAATCGTACAGGCGATTTTAATCGACCTGTGCGATTAAAATGAGTTGAGACTTGCAAATCAACTTTTTGCGATAAAGGTACGTTAGTACCGCCCCTGTTTGTAGCAAAATGTTCCCCAAAATCTCCTAAGCTCCGTAGGAGCGGCACTGTTTGGGCGCATAACGGTGTCGGTACTATGTACCTTAATCGTTTGTTCTTTAGATTTTGCTACAAACAGGGTCGATGCTAACGCATCTTGAACGGCATAAAGCGAAATTTTACCGCCCACTATTTTAATCGCACATGGCGGTTAAAACCGCCTGTACGGTCACAACTTAAACTCATCCTTCAATTTCGGTATTTCCACATCATCAAATCCATGCTTGTTGAGATAGGTTTTAAACTCCTCTTGCACATCATGTTCGCCATGTACCAAAAACAGTTTTTTGAGTTTTGTTTGATTCTTGATAAATGCTGCCATTTCTCCCCTGTCGGCGTGAGCGGAGAAAGAGTACATTTGGTGGACTTTCATATTGAGGTTGCGGGTTTCACCAAAGAGGTGGAGTTGCTTTTTGCCATTCCGAATCTGTCCGCCGGGCGTATAAGGCGCACAATAACCCACCATGAGCAAACCGTTTTTCGGATTTTCCATGCTATTGAACAGGTGGTGTTTGATGCGTCCGGCATTCATCATACCCGATGCACTGATGATGATGCAGGGCGTTTTGATGTCGTTGAGTCGCTTAGAGAGTCCTCTCTCACGGACGTACTGCAACTTATTGAAACCAAATGGGTTATCATCAATCAACATATATTCGTGAATGTTATCGTCAAAGCACTCCGGGTGCGAACCATAGACCAATGTGGCATTAATCGCCAAAGGGCTATCCACATAAACGGGGATTCGCGGAAGGCGTTCTTCACTTTCAAGGCGGTCGAGCATATACACAATTTCTTGTGTGCGCCCTACGCTGAATGCAGGGATGAGCAGCTTGCCTTTATTCTCCACACAGACCTCTTGAATGACACCAAGAAATTCCTCCAGTTCGTCGGGTTGGGCTTTGTGGTCGCGGTTGCCGTAGGTAGATTCACATATCAGGTAATCCACTTCGGGCATCTGTCGCGGGTCGCGCAAAATAGGACGCAAAGGACGACCAATATCACCCGTAAAACCTATCGTCACCGATTCCTTTCCCTCTTCTTCAACCGACAAGGTGACACTCGCACTACCCAATAAATGCCCCGCATCGCGGAACATCATTTTTACGCCTTCGCACACGCGGTGCGAGCGTTCGTAGCTCAAACCCGTTGTAAGTTCTAAGGTTTTTTTGACATCCACAGTGGTATATAAAGGCTTCTTTTTTCTTTTTGTGAATTTCTTTTTGTTGTGGTACTCGGCATCGCGCTCTTGTATTTTGGCACTGTCCATGAGCATGATACTCATCAGGCTGCGGGTGGCATGTGTACAAAAAATCTCTCCCTCAAAGCCGTCTCTCACCAGCTTGGGTATGCGCCCTGTATGGTCAATATGAGCATGTGACACTATCAGGCAATCAATGTCTTTGGGATTAAACAACCAATTGACATTAAAGTCTTCCATATCATCATCGCGCCCCTGATAGAGTCCGCAATCGAGCAATATTTTGTAGCCATTGTCCAGCGTAATCAAGTGTGAACTCCCCGTCACCTGACGAGCCGCACCGCAAAATTTTATTTTCATAGTATGTTGGTGATTCGTGGTGTTTCGTAAAACGGCTAAAGTTAAGGAATTTAATTAAATATAAAGATTGCTTTTGCAAGACAATGGTATAATGTCTCCGGCTTGTGCCTTGCATGAGAGGTAGCAGGTAGAATGTGGTGCAGTCCGGCGATATTAGGCTACGTGGCATGGAATGCGGATGAAGCGGATTTGATGGGTTTTAGCGGATTTTTTTTAAAGATTTTATTCACATAAATAAATTTCGCATCTTTACAAAACCATGTCAGCACAAAAACAAGAAGGTAATAAATTCGACAAAATCTTAAAGGAAAAATTAGAATGTTATTGATGTGACTGCGCCAATACTACGCCTATTCCAATCCCAACCACACCACCAACTGCCATAGCTTTTAGGTTTTCTTTTTGCATTTTTTCCTCCTTGGTTCTTGCTTCCAATAAGGCTTCCCATGAATCAATATCGGCTTTTTTAAGATAAGAAAAAATGAAATCACGCGGTAGCCCCACGTTGATTAACAAGTTTTCATAGTTTTGGTAATCAGTGAGTTGTGCGGTGTTGTTTTCGATTTTGTAAGCTAAATGTTCTATTTGTGTGAATGTATTATCCCTTGTCTTTATCATTGTCAAGTCTTTTAATTTGTTGTTGAAATAAGGTGTAAGCATCAAACTGTCCTTGTATTCTGGCAGCTATGCCAAAGGTGTGTTTGAGTTCATTTTCTACATCACGAATCTTCTCTTTTTGGTCATTCATACGTGCCTCTAAAGTCGCAATTCGTGATAACAAGTCTGCACGTTCTTTTTCCAATGTACCGATACGCGCATCGAATGAGTTGATTGTGGATTCGAGAAAGTTTTTGAACACATACTTCCCCAAGTCGTTCATCCATTTTTTTACCATAAAGTACAGGTTTTCGGGTGGAATATCAAGTTTGTAGATTCAAATATACAAAAAATCACCAATAAAATATTCATTATTTTATCTTATCTTTGTAGCTTTTATTCCCGGTAGCCCCTGAGCAATCAAGCTATCGGGTTTCGCTTTTTTACGACCTGCCTTTTTATTTTCTACAGATTTTATTGTTTTTCACTACCATAGCATAATGCCCTTGTGCCGACGAATGACGGCATCCGACTTGTGCCTCGCGTGACGGATTTTTTTTTCGTATTTGAATTAAGGATTTTCTTCTTGCTTCAATGTTTCCAATTCTTCCATAAACTCATCAATTGTGAGTAGGTCCACTTTGGATCGTTCTCATGTGTTCTTCGCCCCATTCTTTCATGGTTTCATTCGTCCAATTATTTTCTTCCCAAAGCCTGTCCATTTCGTCAGAAGCTTTATCTGCGAAATATTTAACCAACATATCACGTACTTCATTCAATTGATTATCAGGAAGTTCGTACTCAAACATTTCTAATAATTCTAATTGTAAATTGGTGAGATTTTTATGTGCTGTCATGCTTTAATTCTTTTATTCAAAGTTACGAGTTTTTCTGTTTTTTTGCAAACGCATAGACCGTAGCATAATGCCTCCGGCTTGTGTCTCGCGTAAGATGCGGCAAGTAGGACGCGGCGCAAGCCGGAGGCGTTACGCTACGACCGCTACGCATCAGGCTGTTTGGCTTTGGCTTGGCGGGTTTGTTCGGCTTTTAGGGCTTTTTTGTAACGAGCATATAATTGATACATGGAATGCATTACGAATGCGATTGCGATTGCGCCAGCAGCAGTAACTGCGACTGCGACTGCGCCTGCGATTGTGTCTTCACCTACGAATGCAAATACAAATGCACCTACGAATGCGACTGCGCCTACGCTTGCACCCGCGAATGCGCGTACGAATGCAAATACACCTGTGACTGCGACTGTAGATGCGACTGCGACTGCGAATACGAATACGAATTCAAATGCGAATACGAATGCAAATACACCTATGCCCACGACTGTACCAAATAATACGAGTTGTGAACCTATACTGAACAATACTATCTCCCTATGATTATTCACATTTGAAGAAAGTGTTGTTTTAATCTGTTTTAATAAGAGAGGATTGGTCGCTGTGAATTGTATATTTTTCATCGCGTATTGCCAGAATCTTAATCGTTTAGTATATTGACTGTGTATAATTTCTATTTTTTCATCTTTTTTCAACAAGCCAAAATAATAAAGACCTATATACCATAATATTAGGCCAATTAAGGTTGCCCAAGCCAAATATTCAATTCTAAACCAGTAATAAGTACCTCCAAAAATCATGGTTAGCATAGCTATACTATGCAATGGAATTAAGCCCTTGTGTAAATGAAACCAAAACATTTGATTGGGGAAGAGTCGTCCAAGCCCCGAAGGAATCAACTTATCAAAAATAGCTTTAGAATATTTTTTTTCATTTCCTTCAATCGGAATTTCCACACCCGTCTTTTTATCCCTCAATCGAATGCGATTAGCAATTAATTGAGCAATAAAATTATCTACATCTAAGCCTTGCCCAAGTTGATTATCTCTGAAATTTAAGGTTTTCTCTATGGCATTCGCAATTTGCAAATCATATTTCCTTTCTTCGTCCTGTAAAATAAAATTTACATAAAAATCACTTGCAAGATATTCGAGATAAGATTTGTGGGCAAAGCGAAAAGTATCTGAGCCGGAGAGGTCTGTCACCAAGATACCACCTGCGATGACATCTCTGAAAACGGTGTCAAGGGCGTTTTGATTTTCTTTTAGTCGCTTCGGAAGTTTACTTTGTTTTTTACCTTGTTGTGTGTCGCGGTAAGGCGATATTTCGGGGAAATTATTCATTAATTTTTGAACAATATCGCGCAGAGTAGCTTTTTTGATTTGATTGGTGTAGTCATTTTCCAGCATCATTGCTACTGCGATGCCCATGATAAAATAACTACGTTCATCGGCAGTGAGGGGCATTTCTACGGGTTTGGCACTTTGTCTGTCATAATCATTTTGGATGAATTTGCCGATAACGGCGGCAGCATTGATACGGCGAGTATCTTTGCCAATTTCATCGCCCCATACGGTGCTGAGTTGGTAGAGGGTAGAGGGACGCGCTACGAGTTCGGCAAAGCTAGATTGGTCGGGGCTGTCGGCAAGGGCTTGAAGGATATCGTCTCGTATATCAGGCGCAGTGTGGCGCAATGCTTGTTTGATTTGAGATTTGTCCATTTTTGCAAGATGTACGGCTCGTGTGTAGGGCAGGTGGACGCGATGTGTATGTATGCCGAGTGCCTGTCGGCGTTGCGGGTCGTCGGTAAAGAGGTTGGGGCGTCCGGTGATGATGATTTTGGCTTGGGGTTCGCGGGCGAGTTGCCAGAGTTGTTGGAAGTGCGCCATGAGCATTTCGGTATCGCCCACCAAGTCCATTTCGTCAAAACCTTCGAGGATAATAAGCAGTTTTCCGGCACGGTGAAGTTGATAAAGGGCTTGGGCATTGAGGGCATTTTGTGCGGCAAATTGTCCTAAAATACTCAAAGCATTTTGATTACGCGGACTTGTACCCCGTAATTCGATAATGATTGGAATACGTTGGTAATCTTCCCGATTAGCTAACATTTCTTTAGCGATTTTGAGACTGAGTACGCTTTTACCTTGTCCATATTCACCTACAATAGCGAGGTGTTGATTGATGGTACTTTTATTATTTGCCCAATCTAAAACATATTTTTCTATGTTATCAATGGCTTCGCCTTTTCCTAAGTGTTGGGTATCAGGTTGTGGGGTATAGTGATAAGCACTCAAAGGAACATAAATATCATTTAAAGCACGGTTACTATTCGCTAATTTTTCTTTGTAAAATTGTCGGTATAGCCAGTTTTTATAATCGCTGAAATCTACCAAATCGTGTAGCATTTGATATTGGTAATGAAACTCAACGTCGTATGGATTAGGTACGGCGATGTGTTGGTAATCGTCATTATCTTCCATCACAATCAACAATTTTTCAAATTTATCACCTGCCTCTTTTATCAGCCTTTCTACATCATATTGACGTGGAATTTTTTCACAACAATACACTGCAATAGGAGTATCACTATATTTTGAAAAATAACATTTATATTTTCGATGCCATTCTTCACCTTCGTCAAACTCTTCATATTCATTGCTTTGTTCGGTTTTTGTACTGCGGGTATAGGGGTCGAAATCGCCCAAATCAATTGCATATCTTTTATCGGTTAGTCTGAGTAATTGCCCTGCCCGAATGCGCCAAGGGAGGCGTTTGGTGATGACAGGTTCAAAAACTTCACGTTTGCTATCTGTGGGTTGATGAAGTACTGCAACTTCAATTGGTGCATGGCCAATAATAACCAAAGCATCTTCAATCAAATTATATTTGAAACTACCAAGTTCTCTAGCTTTAGCTTCTCTTGTACTTATGTTAACATCCCAATTTCGGTATAAAAAATAAAGAAGTATGGTGACTATTCCTATGACCAAATAAATAATGATTTGTTCAAGAGTATTGAATGTCAAAGGGTATTCAAGTGTACCAACAAGAGATTCAACCTCTAGTGATTCACCCGGACGTACAGGATCCATATCAACTATTTCTTCTCCTATCCCCATTCCAAACCATTCATTGGCTATTGTCTGAATTGCCCTTCTATAAATTTTTCCGCATGTCAGTAATGATATAAGATTGATTAATAGTACCGGAACAATAATAAGTGTAGCAAAAGCGAAGTGTTCTCTTGTAAGTTTACGTATAAACAATAGGTATGCAAGTGTTCCAATTATAGCGAACACACTAATTAATATCAGAAAGCAGAAGATATACATCATCTGAGGTTTGAGTTTTAGGTGATAAAATAAGCGTTAAGATAGGAATTATTCGGATACAAATAATTTAAATTGAGATTTTTTATACGGTCATCACACAAAAAATAAAAGGCTCAAAAAGTCTGGCTTATTCAGCGATTTATTTAAGACATTCATTTTATTTATCATTTTCATCGCAAAAAGAAGGGGAATATCTTACTTAAATACATAACTTCGTGATTCTTTGGTATCAGGACACACGAAATACCGGATACCTAAGACCAATTAAATCAATACATTTGAAAGATACATATAGGCATAAAGGATTAAGAAAGAAGTTGGTGGAGACCTTGCGGCGTAAGGGTATTCGCGATGAAGCTGTTTTGCAGGCTATTGATAATATACCGCGTCATCTTTTTTTGGATAAGGCATTTGAGGAGAGTGCTTATGAGGACAGAGCTTTTCCCATTGGCGAACATCAAACGATTTCACAGCCTTATACAGTGGCATATCAGTCGGTTTTGCTCAATGTAAAAAAGCGGGATATGGTGTTGGAAATTGGTACGGGGTCGGGTTATCAGGCTTGCGTATTGGCGGAGTTGGGGGCGCGGGTATTTACGGTTGAGCGACATCAACCACTACACATTTCTGCTAAAGCGATGTTTGAACTATTGGGTTATCCGCGTATTCGTGCCTACCTGCGCGATGGCTACAAGGGCTTGCGGGAGTTCGCGCCTTTTGATAAAATTTTGGTGACAGCCGCCGCACCCTACATCCCCGATGCCTTGTTGGAACAACTCAAACCCGGCGGTTCACTCGTGATTCCGGTAGGTATAGAGCGCCAAACCATGACGCGCGTAACGCGAGACTCCGAAAAGGGTTTTGTACATGAACAACTGGATGCCTTTCGCTTTGTTCCCTTTTTAAAAGGTGTAGAAAAGAGTTGATGGTTATCGGTTCATAGTTGATGGTTCATGGTTCATAGTTGATGGTTGATGGTTTCTAAAATACTACTAACCATGAACCATGAACTATCAACTATGAACTAATAAAAAATAAATTATGCTAAAAAAGAATATTCCGAACCTGATTACGCTGGTGAATGTGTTTTGCGGATGTATGGCAATCCTTTGTCTGTTTAATGGGATATGGGCTTGGGTGCCGGTGTTTGTGGCATTGGGTGTGGCAGCGGATTTTGGTGATGGTATGGTGGCAAGGGCATTGGGTGTTTATTCGGAACTGGGTAAGGAACTCGACTCACTGGCAGATATGGTGACTTTTGGTTTTTTGCCCGGTGCGGTATTGTATCACCTGATGGCTACGGCTTATACGGGCGGGCTGGACTACGGCGGCATCGTATGGATGGCAGTACCGGGCTTTTTGATTACCATGTTTTCGGCATTGCGACTGGCTAAATTTAATATTGATGAACGCCAATCAGAGGGCTTTATCGGCTTGGCAACACCCGCAGATACGGGCTTTTTCATGGGCTTATTTTTGATTGTACATTTTGATACGATGATTCCTTCCGCTTGGGTATTGAGCTTGCCGGTATTGTATGTATTGGCAGTGGTGTTTTCGTATTTGTTGGTGGCAGAAATACCGATGTTTAGTCTCAAATTTAAACACAAAGGCTGGCGGGGCAATGAACTCCCTTATATCTTCCTGATTACTTCCGTCATTTTACTGGCAACGCTGCAATTAGCCGCTTTCTCTACCGGAATATTGACCTATCTTTTATTGGTTGTTGTGGATAATGTTTTTTTAAAAAAGCGGTCAACTATCAATAATCCTAAGTCGGACTTGCTTAAAGATTAGGTAATTTTCTTAGCTCATGTAGGAAATCAGGTGGAATGTGAAGCAAGCCCAAATTCTATAAGGTTTTCGAAAACCTTATAGAATTGATTATCAGCATCTTATTCCAATTTAAAATGGAAATCAACCTACGTTCTGCCTGATTTCCTACATGAGCCATTTTCTTTTATGGTTTAGATAAACTTGTCAAAAAATACACCTATTTCAGTAGAACCAACTTAGCGAAAAAGAAAAGTTGAATTAGTCATGTTTTTTATTTAAATATAAAATTATGACGTACAATAAAAAACAGCAATCATACAGAAAAGGCACATCCCGTCGTCGTTCATCATTTTTAGGAAGTTTGTTAAAGGTACTGCTACCCTTTGTGCTATTGGTGGCTGCAGGGGTGTTTGTTGCGATGAATTTGGGTTGGGAGTCGTTTTTATTTCCTCAATATAAGACTGAATTGAATGAGCATATTGTTGAGGAAATTGAAAAAGAAGTAATTGTCAAAACGGAAAAATCTAACGAAAAAATATATAAACAAGATGATATAATACCATATTTTCCTGGCTGTGAAAACATAGGTAAAGACATCTATGATAAATGGCGATGTTCAATTGAAAAGGCGAAAGGTTTTATCTACGATAATCTTGAATATCCGGCAACATATATCGGTAAAGGAGGTGGTGTAGTGCATATTCGTTTTGTAGTGGATAAGGAAGGTAATGTGATAAATCCCGAAATTTATCAAGCCTCAAATGGCTTTGAAGATGCCGTCTTGAAAGCATTTAAAAAAATGCCTCGCTGGATACCCGCTACAAATGCAGGTGTACCTGTAAACGCAGAACGAATTTTACTTATACATATAGATGAAAAACAATACATCATCTCTGATAAGTCAGAACCTTTAAAATCTGATGACGGGTATTTTATCGTGCCGGAAAAAATGGCTTATTTTACAAAATGTGAAGACGTGACGGATGGAGAAAAGCATGTTTGCAATAAGAAATATATCAGCCACTATGTTAATCCTAAAATCTATGGAGGAATGAGTATTTCTCTATACAAAAATGATACGACGAAAAGTGATTCATACCTCAAATTTATAGTAAATAAAGAAGGAAATATTACTAATATCAGAACTAAATGTGGAAATGAAGAAGGAAATGAATTAGCAAAAGTTAGGGTCAAAAATATACCTCAATTTATTCCCGCTCAACATCAGGGTAAATCAGTGAATGTAGAATTTGTTTTTCCATGCCGAACCGGTTATGCCGAATATTAATTCCATTCACAAATTAAATATTATCACATACAATAAAAAACATAAATCATACAAAAAAGGACGCAGCAACTCTTGTTGTTCATATATTGACACAAGGCGGTTAAAACCGCCTGTACTGAGTCAACTCGAATCGTGATTTGATAGTCACAAATACTAGGCGACTTCTGCGTATAGGTGAACGCTAATTTCTTGATATAATTCTCTCAATTCATCCATTATTCTTTGTGGAGGTTCACCTGCCAAACCTTGTGCTGCCAATTTTTCTGCTTCACGATATTTTTTACAATTCATGGCGAGACTTCCTGCACTTCTGAACAAAATACTTCGTGTTGGTTCGTTATCAAAATCCGTCAGTAAGGTAAGTGCTGCTTGTTTTTCAAGCTCAAAAGCCTTTGTAAACAATTTGTGAGCAGCTTCTTCATTGCCTTGTGCTTGTGCAACTATCGCTTCTTGTATAATTAACGATGTCTCTTGATGTCTTCCTTTCATATTTATTGTAGTGAAATATATAATGATTCGGGCCAGCTATTCTCGCTATTAAAGAAAAAAAGATATGACTATTTGCTGAACAGTATTTAACTTAGCCATCAAAAGAGATAGTCTATGTTTATAGTTGATAAATTAATACGTAGCATCAAATCAAGTTTTAATGATGTAGAAGA
>CALIZI010000281.1 GCA_938028705.1 uncultured Saprospiraceae bacterium
GGGCTATCAGGATGCTTTTATGAATCGTGGAACTGTGTATGCTCAAATGGGCGATTCGGAGCGTGCTATCGCGGATTTTAATATTTATCTGCAAAGAAATAACCGGAATCCTATGCCTTATCATTGGCGGGGTATAGAGCTGTCGAAAATGAAGCGATACAATGAAGCCATCAACGATTTTACCCGCGCGATTCAACTCAATCCCAACAACAAAAATTTCTATTCTATGCGTTCAGCAGCTTATCAGGCGATTGGAAATACGCAAAAAGCACAGGAAGATGCACGGAAGGCAAATTAGTGTAAATTTCAAAAAACAAGCACCAAATTCCAATTCAGTATTCTCGTTGGAATTTAGTGCTTGTTTTTAGAATTTTTCCAACTAATAAAAAATGACCGACTATTGAATTATCAATAATCGGCCAATAATGAGGAGGGAACGGAACCAATATCCGCTTTCAAATTGCATATTATATTTAAATAATACAAATTATTCTTATCACTATTTCTTATACTTTGAATTATTTTTTTCTAAAATAAAAATCACCTTCGATAGATGAGTTTTCCCACGGCACTTGCATGCCCTGCGAAAGTCGGCGGACATTGGCGCGTACTACCTTGAATACATCTTCGATTTTGAGGTTGGGATGACGCAATGCTTTTATCAACTCTTGGGTATATAGACCGTTGGTGCCTTCACCGTCGGAAGCGACCGAGCCGGGAGAAGTGGCATAAGCGATAAACGTACCAATCGGAGGTACGGCGATACCAGCCAAACCATTCCGTGCAGAGCGATATTGAGCCGCAAAAGGATTGTCGCGACAGGCATCGAGTACGATGATATTCATGTCATTGCCGGAGCCTTCAAACTCATCCAAAAGGTAGCCCAAATGCACTGATTTGTACTTAATATCTTTCTCTTTTTTGATATTGGCACTGACCGGAACGAGATAGTTTTCACCATTGACCTGCACGCCATGTCCGGCAAAATAAAACATCCCTACGCCACCTTTTTCACGCAATTTATTACCATAATCATCAATGGCTTTTTCCATTTGTTGATAGTTGAGGTCTTTATAATGTGATACATCAAAGCCTACTTCACGCAAGACTCTGGCTACCGAATCGGCATCATTGCGGGCATTGGGCAGGGGCGATACATTATAGCTGCTATTGCCGATAATGAGGGCGTGGCGGTCTTGGCTTTTTCCTTGATTATCACTGGTTGCCAGTGGATTTTCGACCTTCAAAGTATAGCCATGTGTGTATTCATTGCCGCGTATATCCACTGATTCTACCCACAAGTCGCGCTGCCCGATATTAAGATTGACAGTTGCCTGAAAATCAGTGCGTTTTGCGCCCGGATTGGTCAGCGTAGCCGCCACACCACCTATCCATATACTGCTCACGCCGGTTGCGTCTGTCGCGTAGCCGCGTACCCGTATGACATTGCCTTTGGAGACTATCGTAAAGCCGCGCGAAACGGCAGGTTCGGTAATCGTGATTTCGGGTGCTGTTTTGTCTTTACCGCCGGAGGCAGTGGTGGTCGGTGGTCGCGTTGTTGTGGTGGGCGGACGGGTACTGCCACCTACGATGGGTACTTGCGGAGTAGTCATATTGACAATCTCCTGAGCCATCACGCCATCGCGCCAAATACCTGATTTTTTCTTTAGATTGGGGAAAAAATAGATGCCTTTTCCGTGCCTTCTTGCATTTTTCCATTCGCCTACGTACTTGCTGTTGTCGGGCCAATAATAGGTTCCGCTGCCATTCTGTTTGCCACCGGAAAATTTGCCTTCGTATCGCTCACCGTTTTTCCAGATATACACGCCTACGCCGTTTCTGCAATTGCCTTTCACACAGCCTGTGCCGGTGTAGGTCGTCGTATTGCTATTGCTTGTTGTGGGTCTCGTCGTGGTGCTAGGCGGAGGTGTCGTAGTGACAGTCGTGGTCGGACGATTGGCGGTAGGTGCGAGTTCATTGTCTTTCCAAGTGCCTGTTTTCGACTTGCCGTTGGCTTCATAAAATGTACCTTGTCCGTTTCTGTTGCCTGCTACCCAATTACCGGAATATTTGCTGCCGTCGAGCCAAGTATAAGAGCCGTAGCCCTCAAATTTTCCGTTGCGCCAGCTACCATCGTAGCGTTCTCCGGTCGTCCAGATATATAGTCCGCGTCCGTTTTCGCAGTTGCCGCTGACACAACCTGTGGTTTTGACGATGGCAGAATTGGTGGTCGCTTCTGAGCCTTTTGTGAGTTCTTTGACGACTCTGCCATTTGCCCATTCAGCATATTGTGACCTGCCGTTTGCCCAGTAATATGTACCTGTTCCGTGTTGTCTGCCAAGCTGCCAGTCGCCCTCATAACGGTGTCCGTTGGGCCAATCGTAAGCACCTCTGCCGTGCATTTGACTGCCGGAAAAACTGCCTACGTATTTTTCTCCGTTGGGCCATATATATGTTCCCACACCTTCAAAACAGTCGCCACTCACGCACGAACCACGCTGGGCATAAGTCATTGAGGTCATCATTAGCAAGCCGAACAAACAAGTCAGGCTTATTGCACTTTTCGTGATATGCTTCATCTTTTTTAGTTTAATTGTGGATTGGTTGATTGGGTAATTAGTTGATTAGTGAATTAGGTATTTTTTTATAAAAAAAATATTAATAAATTTTATTTATTTAAAAATATTTAAAAACATTTTTTTACTGTAAATTTCAATAAAATTTTGCAAAGCAAAATTTACACATTACCTGATTTACTAATCAACTGATTAACCAATCAACCAGTCCATCACTTATGTTCCATTTCAATGATAATGGGAACGATATTTTGTTGTCCTGCATTGGCATTGAAGACCAATCTGTTGTTTTTGTTGCTGTATTGTATTTGGTTTTGGGGTACAAGTTGGTGCCAAAGAACTTTATACAATCGCTGCATGAAGTTCCCGTCCATGCGTTGCATTTCCTGCATCACAAGGCGCATATTGATAGGGCGTTTGGAATATAAAACGCAAAGATAGTCTTTTCCTTGTGTGTTGTCCATTTGAAACATGGAGCCGCCACTGGGTAAGGTCATGCGGGTATGTTCGGTTTGCATGTATGCTGTTTGGTGTGGTTGAGGGTAGAGGAGGGTGTTTTTCTTGGTCAAATCAGACCCGATGACATAGACGAAACCAATGTCGTTATTGGTGAGTGACATTTGGTAATTGGTGCCGGAATAAAAGGGGCGACTGGAGCGGTAGAGATTGCCGTCGAGCTGCATATCGACAGACCGTCCGCTGATTTGCAGCATGATTTCACCGGATAAGGTATTGCCTTTGGGATAGGTGACTGTTGTAGATGTGGTGGTCGGTTTTGTGGTGTTTGTGGTGGTTGGTAGGCTAGTGGTGACGGTTGGTTTTTTGACTCCGGCGGCTATGTTGTGGGTTTTCATACCGGGTTTCATGGTGATGTAGTTCCGCATATTGAGTGCGGCGTAGTTCATACGGGCAAATTGTCCTTTGGAGAATCGTTGGCGGCAGCCGCTGGCGGAGTATGCCATGATGTTTTTTGGGTCGGGTTGATATTTTTCGCCTCGTGCATCGGTGCGTGTACCAAAGTATCGACAGTCTCTGCTGACTTCGTTGAGTATCATCGGGTCGGCAGGGGTGTCGCAAAGTGCGTCACCTGCTTTTTCGCAATTGCGGATACCTGTTGAGCGTGTGACGAGTTCTTTTTCGGAACGCCCGCCATGTGTATGAAATAGGGAGAAAAAATGACCTAATTCGTGTATGAGTGTTGAGCCGCCGTCCACGCAGTCGTTGCGTAGTGCAACGCGGTCTTTATCGCTACGTGCCGAACCGGAATTGGGGTAATAAGAGTAGCCACAAACATCGGCATTGCCTCTTTTGACCGAACCGAAAAAGTAAAGGTTGATGACATTGTCCACATCCCAACGATTGCAAAATTCATCTTCTTGTTTGTTGCTAAAAGAATAATATTGGTCACTGTCGATATAGTTGATTCCTTTCAACATGATGAAACGCAAATTGGCATTTATATAATATTCATTGGCTTTTTGCAGTGCCGCTATAACGGATGCTTCGCTGATGCCACCTTGCCCGTTTTGGCGACGAATGATGTGTACCTTGACCGGAAAATCGCGTACTCCCCGCGTGATATTCGCATTAAAACTCCGCATCGGGGTTTGTGCTTTTTGCATATATGCGAGGTCTTCGTCGGTGAGTTCGGCACCACATTGTGCGTTTACATTTATATAAGCAAAGGACATCAAAATGACTATCCATAAACAAGTGTATTTCATATATTTTCTTTTGCAATTGACGATAGAATGTAGTGATTAGTAATTAGTTAACTAGTGATTAGTTCGATAAAATATTGAATGGGTAATCTGATAAAAATATTTTCAATGGATATTTTATATGATAATTAATCGTAATTTGTTGATTGGAGTGGTTTTTAAATATTGATTAACTAATTACCCGATTAACCATTATGCTAGACAGTGTGGTGTCAGAAGGTGTGGATTTGTTAGAATTGTTCTGTGGTATTATTTTTTAGACACGATATATTTCATTTTACACGTATCTAAATCACTAATTTTATGCCATAAACCTACCTTTATTGTCTCTTTAAACGGGAAAGGAGGCTAGTAGGATTGTTTTTTGAGGAAGTTTTTGCATTTTATTAACTATTGGGAAGGGGGAGTTTATAGCGTTTATTAGGTTTATAGAGTAAAGGTATAGTTACGATTTGATATAGAGATTTAAGCAAAAAAGAAGTTATCTTGGCAATGTTATGTTAATGAATGAATGATGAATTTTTGAATGAATGAATTACAAAAGTACGATAAATAGAGGAAAGTATAAGAAGGGGGCATGACAAATTGGAGAAATTTTGGGTTTTGGTGGTTTTGGGGTTGGATTTGGTTGAAATGGGAACAGGACATCCGGGGTTGGGATGTCCTGTTACATTTTTCAGAAAGCGTTTTTGTTTACTTCTGAATAACCATTTTTTGAGTAGCTACGCTTTTACCGTCTGCAACAATCGCATAGATGTAAGTTCCATTACTTAGTTGCCCGGTATCAAATTTTACATTGCCTTTTCCTATGACATTATAGGAGGAGATTACCTTTCCATTCAAGTCATAAATCACCAATTGAGCAGCATTTAGATTTGCGGGTAATTCATACGCTATGGTCGTTTCGTTACTGAAAGGGTTGGGCGTATTTTGTTTCAATACAATATTAGAGAAGTCAGCATTTTCGCGGATATTGAAACCATTATCATTATTTGGCTTATGCAACAAAGATTCTAATCTTTCTATTCTTGCTTTCATATCATCCATTTCCTGCGCCTGCTCTGTAATAATTTCCTGCTGCTCTTTCATGCCTTCTACAAGAACAGGAATCAGACCGTTATAATTTACAGCATAATATCCGGCTTCATCTTTTTGCACCAACTCAGGGAATACTTTTTCAAGGTCTTGTGCAATGAAACCTAATTGATTGCTTTTTTTCAACTTACTAAAATCAATGCTATTAATGGTTTTTTGCTTGAATTTATAGCTTACGCCATCCAGTGCATTGATTTTATCCAAGGCACTATCAATGGTTTTGATGTTTTCTTTGTAGCGTTTGTCTGAGCCATACCAACCAACGGTGGAATATGCTGGACCTGCAACATAGAGTTTATACCATGGGTGAGTGTTTGTTATACCGATACCTACATTGCCATTAGGTGACAAACTCATTATAGGGTTTTGCCAATCGTTATTATACCTGAAATCAATGTTGCCAGCACCCGTTTTATTAATGTAGGCATTACCGTTTCCATGCCCCATTTCTAGCGCACCTACAGGGGCTCTTAAAAAAAGGCTTCTATCAACAACTACATTGTAGTTGCGATCTGCTACTATAGAGCCAACTCCATCTGGTGTCCAGTATTGTGCGGAGAGTTTATACTGTGCGGAGAGTGTAAAAGGCAAACATAAAAGTGTACCAAATAAAATTTTCATGAATGTTTTCATAAGTAAAATGTTTTAAAATAGTTAAATAAAAATTATAAAATTAAAATAAATGTAATTACACATAATTATCACACCATTTCATACAGAAACAGCATCTAATTTAGTGTCAACTAAAAACTGTGTAGATGCCTACCGGAGCAGGACTTGTCATGGAAAGTGTCGTTTGTCATTATGTTTTTTTGAAGAAGAAGGACTAACAGTGTGGGGTTACACTGCTGACCTTGCTTCATAGTGATTAAGGAGTCAGGGCTAATGTGCTTTATATTGTTTTCGTGGTGTTTATCTCTGAAAAGTACCGAAAAGGCTGGAACACGCCCTGCGGAATGTTCCGCCTTGTAACGACACTTTATTTCCTGTGTGTAAAAAGTGTGTTGTCAAATGTTTATTGTGAGAATGTCAATGCGTGTGAGGTTTACTAGTTGGGGTCAATAATGACTATGCAACCGTCACTACAGAACATCGCACCTTCACCTCCATTTTTATGCACAGAACATCCTATCCACAATGAATATGCTGTCGGACTTCTGTCATAACACCAATCAATTACGCATGTGTTTGTTAAACATACCTCATTTCGAGTACCGTCAGTGATAAGGATCATATCTCCAGGATTAATACCGTAGGGATTGATAGTAATTGTAAGACATTCTTGGTTGCCAATAGATGACCTATCTATTTGCATAGAAAAAGACGCTGAACATCCGTTTGGGTGTTCTTGTACAATAGCATTTAGTTGTGCATTTAAGTTTTGCACTGCCACCAGACATGATAAAAGGAGCAGACTTCTAAAAAATAAGTTTTTCATAGTTTTTAATTTTGATTATGAAATAAAGTGTACAATAAAATTTGTTATATTTGAAATTATTGATACAAAGATGAATAAAAAATTATAGTATGTAAAACGATAAAAAAATACGTTTATAAGTAAAATAACAGCATTTTTAATTTAATTTTTAATTTAAATATTTTATATTTATTTGATTTTCAGTCAAATGAATTATTTTATAACAAAAAAACATTATATTAAGAAATGGCACAAAAAGACTGGTTTGAAAGGGCAACATTGATGATTTTAATTCGTCATTTAAGCGAAAAAGAGTTTAAAAACTTAGGACTGTGGGTGCGCTCTCCCATTCATAATAGTTCTGAAAAAGTTATCAAACTATATAATATACTCAAGAAATACTATAAAACGGGCAAATCTTCTGAGGCATTTATTGTCATGCGTTCTATGAGTATCTTATCCAAAGGGGCAAAGCGTAAAGACGTGTCAAAAAAAGATGAGCAGGATTTGAGAAATATTATGAGTTTGCTGACCAGACAGATACAAGATTTCTTGATTTGGCAAAAAGGGCAGGAAGATACAATAGGTTGTCATCGCCTTTTAATGGATGCTTTATTGGGAAAGCAATTATTTAAATTGGTACGTACTGCGCTGAATGTAAGCCGGAAAAAATATGAATCTCGCAACATACGTGATATTGACTATCGTATAAATGATTATAAAATAGCTGAGGTGGAATATTATTTAGGTGTTTTTGTCCAAAACAGGGGAGCTGCTACTGCTCTTGAGCATGTGGTCGGTACATTGGAGCAGTCTTGTTTGAGTCAGTTGTTACGTTATTATTGTGCAGTTGCGAATGCCAAGCCAATTGTACAAATATCAGATGCTCCGTTTATGGAAATTGTCAAAAGCTATGTCGAGAGTAATATTAGTCATCAAACATTTACGGTTGAAATATATTACCGATTATTAAAAATGTTGGAAGATGAAAAACCGCAAGATTATTATACGCTGAAAACACAATTATACAATGCACTTGATGCCTTTGACAATAATGAACTCAGACAGTTTTTCAACTTTATAACTAATTATTGTAATCGCAAAATCAAAGAGGGGGGAAAAGAATTTATACAAGAAAAGTTCGAGGTGTACAAAAAAGGTATAGAGATAAAATGCTGGTCGGCAGGCGTTTATTTTTCAGAACATCAGTTTATTCAAATAGTAAAAACGGCATTACATCTCGGTGAATTGGATTGGTTGGAGGAGTTTTTTCAAGAACATAATGCCTTGTTGAATCCAAAAGTGCAAGATGACATTATACATTATTACCACGCTTTAACGGCTTTTGAGTTGAAGAAATATGATCTTGCACAAAATCATTTAAGAGAGATTAGTACCAATCAAGACTTCGCTTATTATATGGAATCCAAAGTATTACTTATCAAAATTTATTACGACAATAATGAATTAACGATAGAGAATGCAGATGAACATTCAATCAATAATGAGACAGAAAATATAGGAAAATACGCTGCCCCCAACACCAACAAAAAAATGTCAGAAACCGTCCGCCAGCAATACAGCAACTTCGCCAACTTCTTCAAGCGTATCCTTAATCCTTACATTTCGGGGATTTTGGTACTAGAAAAAAATAATTTGATTTTCTGTGGTAAGTCCTTGTATATGCTGGGTTTATGCCCCATTAGCTGTATGATTTTGAGTTGTTTTTCTTTGAGGTCGGTCAGATATACTTGTGGCGGTTGTTCGGGGTATTTTAAAATGACCATGGAAATACCTTTGAACTGTCTCAATAATCGTTTAGCTGTTGGGGTGGTAGTGCTACGTTTTGGATTGCCCTCATAAACTTTATCCAACACTTCCCCGTTCTTTTTAAGATTTTTTGCCACAGTGAACTCCATGAGCGCACATACTTTCAAACCAATCATCAATACATTGATAAGTGCCTCTACCCGATTATCTTTTTGCAGGAAAATAGGGATGAGAGGAATGACCTTGTTTCGCAGGTCATTAAAGCGGGTTTCGATTCTGTTTTGATGCCTGTATTTCCATACAATATTCTCAAAATCAAGCTTTTGTTCATCTACCGTAGTGGCATATACCTGCCAACCCAAAAGCTTTTTTCGCTCGTTGATAGCTTCTTGGTCGGGCTGCACACTTAATTCAAAGGTACTCCAAGTCTCCACCCTGTCCGGCTTGTCACCATAGCCCCTGACAGGCTTGCTGTGTTTGTGCTCGGTGATACTGATGTTTAAAAGTCCGCTGACCTTTTTGTCTTTGATAATATCATCAACGCACTGCTCCAATTCCGCTTTAGTTTTGGGAACACGCTTGCCTTTTTTCCTCACCAATAAAGTATTCAACATATCGGTGGCTTGTTGTATTCTATTATCCAAAGCGGCTTGTTGAGACTTGGCATAAGCCTTGGAGCGAACAAATATCCGGCGTTCTTCCCAAGTATGTACCTCCCCCTGTTCATCGGTATAACTAACTTCTACGGTTTGCTCAAAACCTTGGGCAATCAAATGTTTTTTACCCTTTTCATCGGTCTTATAAGCCTTCTTGTAGGCTTTGGAATCACTGGCATCAATCGCTTTAATTCGTTCATTATCAGATAATTGAACTCTTGATAAGGGCATTAAATAGTCATTTTTGGTGCTGAAAATATAGTAGCGATTGGCTTGGCTGCCCATTTTACTGTCCCCAACGTAGAGCTTGCGACTCACTATGGCACAGGCAGCTAAAGTTTCCTCACACTGTTTGACCATCGAAATATACAACACATCGTCTGCCTGGTTGCCCGACACCGTCATGTGTACTAAAGGGTAGCCGAAGCCGTTTATGCTATTATCCACACTAGCCAACATCACTTTGAGCATCCCCAAATTCGGGTTGTGATGCTTGTGGTGACCATGTTTGAATAGTGCCGAACTTGTCAAGTTGTGATGTCCTTGAAACGGTGCAGCATCCAGACGTATCGTTGTTTGAGTCTCTAAGTCATAAACCTCTAAACTGTTGTGGGTCAACTTATTATTTATTCTACGCCAGCTACCCGGATCGCTCAGATAGTCTAATAGTTCCTCCAAACGGTCATCCGTAAAATGTTTTGCACAAACCGATTCTCCGCTCAATACACTCAATATACTCACATTTACCGCAGCCCATGCCTCCACCGTACTTAGTCTGTGGTCGGCTTCGCTCAACATATAACATAACCAAATTGATAAGGTATGACCCATGCTCAAACCTTTCCAGTTGCCATGAGGATGAATCACCTCATCCACTATTTCTTGAACCCCCAATTGCTCAATCCGAGCGTATAATAACGGTATATCGTCTAATCGGAGTACTTCTAATGCTGGCTTTGACATAATTTTTTATGCAAAGAAAACATTTTTTCGTATTTTATTTTCTACTTTTAAAATCAGCGAAATCAAAGTTAATCGAAAAAAGAAACTAATTTACAGTGAATCCATTACCCAAGCCAACCTCCAAGCCCTCCAAAAAGACCTCACCAACTTAAAGCCCCTAATAGAACGCACATGGTTGGAAGAAAAAATAACAGAATTGCTGGAAACCATAAAAAAATAAAGCAGAGTATCCCCAAAGAAATACCCTGCTTATATTATTATTCTCGTATAAATGACTACGCTATCAAAATCTGTTAAGGACGTTTAAAAATAATCTCCACCCTACGATTCTGCGCCTGCCCTTCTGACGTACTATTATCCGCTACGGGCTGCGATTCACCGTAGCCTATCGGTTGTATTTTTGACGGGTCAATGCCTTTGCCAACGAGGTAGGCTTTGACGGCTTCGGCGCGGCGTTGGGAGAGGTCGTTATTATAGCTGTCGGAGCCTTGGTCGTCGGTATGTCCGGCTACGGTGATGCCGGTGCCGGATTCTTGCAGGGCGGCGGCGATTTGGTCGAGTTCGCCATAAAACGGTGCATTGACGCGGTCAGAATCGTAGTCGAAAAGCAGGTCGGGGAAGGAGTAGGTTTGTCCTTCTTCGATGGCTTTTTCGATATTGACGGCATTGAGACTAATGGATGTCGTGGTAGTTTCCGTTTTCGTGGTTTCGCTAGCCGGACTGGGTTTGGTTCCGGTACTTTTATCGGTTTTGGGAGGCGTTTTGGCTTCTATTTCTACGGGGCGAGAGACCACGCCTTCACCTTCCACACGCACTTTGGTTTTTATGCCTTCCGGCACCACTGCCACGACTCTGCCTGTTTCCGGATCGGCTTGAAATTCACCAATGACTTTACCCGTTTTGGCATCTTCCACTACGATTTTTTTGTCTTTATTATCCGATACATCTACGGTACTTGTAATCAAATTGACGGCATTGGGTCGGAAGCGTTCCGGCAGATTGATTTCATAAAAATCCTGTTTTTGACTGCCCGACGCGAAGAAAGCACGTTCTCCGTCTGTCGTAATTTTATAGCCCCAATCTATACCTTTTGTATTGATTTCTTTACCAAGATTGACGGGTCGTGTCCATGAAGTCCACGAGTCTCCCTTGCGGGTCGTCATAAAAACATCCATGCTGCCATAGCCGCCGCGTCCGTCGGAACTGAAATACAGGGTACGCATATCGGGGTGCAGAAAGGGAGTACGTTCATTGCCGGGTGTATTGATGTCTCTGCCAAGATTGACGAGCGAACCCCAACTGTTACCGTTTTTGGCGACATAATAAATATCAAAATCATCTCCTTCTTTCTTTTGAACCGTCAAAATCATCCCCTGCCCGTCAGCGGTCATTTGTGCGCCTGCCTGTCGGTAACTTCTATTCAGCGGCGAGGGAAAAGGCTTGGTTTTACTCCAGCCTTTTGAGGTTTTATCGCTGTAGGTTATCATACCTTTTGTTTCATCGGTTTTTTCATTATATACGGGTTCAAACAAAATCAGGCGTGTACCGTCTGCACTGACAGAAAGCGGAACTTCATCGAAACCCGATGAACAAATATTTTTAATAAGTTTGGGCTTAGACCATTTGCCATTTGCAAATTTTGACATAAAAACATCAGCCCCGCCCAGACCGTCTTTGCGCGAAGTAGCTGCGAAGTACATGGTCTTATTATCGGCGGTGAGGCACAACATCTGTTCATCTGCCGGAGAATTGATAGTGCTGAGTGGTCGCTGTACTATCGGTTCTGAAGCACCCTCGTCGGTGGCGGGCTTTTTAGTTTTACCACTCATCGCATCGGCTTTTTTACGTGCAATCCGTGCAAGCGAACTACTTGCGTTTTCAGTAGCAAATTTCTCCAAAGCCGCTGCCGAAGCTTCTTTGGTGGCAGCCACAAATTTATCTGTTGTACTACCCGATGAAAAAGGACTTTTCGGGTGGGCTTCCTTGAATTTGTCCAAATCGTAACCCTTTTCCGCCACAAAAGCTTCAAATAATTTCAAATCAAGTTCATCTGCAATCTCAGGCGAGTAACGGGTAAATTCTTTGCGCTCGTAAGTCTCATATATTTTGGCATAATCGGCATAGCTGCCCGGCGATTTTACTGCGCTGAGTGCTGCGCCGTTTCGAAAGCCGTATATCTCCTTTTTGTCCTCCGATGTCAGTTTGAAATTTTGAATGACATCATCATAAGCCTCCGGCGTATTTTTATTTTGAGCATCTGTAATCACGATGGTCAAAATCTGGTCGCGCAAGTTTTTGATGGGCGAATATTTAAACTTTTTTGCGGTAAAAGCCGCCTTTTGTTTGGATTTTAATTCCCTGTACAAAGTCCGGCTTTCAGAAGCATAATCGTAGGCGCGTTTCAGGTCTCTTTCGGCGTATCGTTCATCCGAATAAACCAAGGCGAGCCCATAAGCTCCCACCGGTTTTGTTTTTTTACTATTGTATAAAGTTTCAAATTCACTTTTGGCAGATGTCAGGTCGCCTTTTTTCAATTCGGGAAAACCATTATACTCTTGTGCTTGTACCACAAAAGTCGTTAATAATAAAATCAATAGGGTGTTTAACAATACAAGCTGTTTCATATACGTTGTTATTGATGCTTAAATGATTCGCACTAATGGGTAAAATTCCAAAACACAAATTCCAAATTACAATTTAGGTAGTATTTGGTATTTGTCCGCGATAATTATCGGGATGAAATTTGCTCATGTTAGCGAAATATTTTGATAATGAAATATTGAAAATCGGAGATTGTATTAGATTTTGAATAACAGTTAATCAAGTAATTAGTTAATCAGATTAATGCGTTGATTATCATTATTTTAGCAACGAATTATTTTTAATTTAAATAATTTGAAATAAGATTTATTTTTAAAAAATCAGTAAATTAACCTGATTACTTGTTTAATTGATTAACCGTTGCCCTAAATTTGTACAAATATAATAAAAAACGGAAAACGTTACAATACTATTAGACTTTGGACAAAGGAAACTGGGGAATTTGGAAATTAGGTAAAGCCCTCTTTTTTAGCTTTTTACAAAAAAATAATAATTACATGTTTTATTTTATTAATAAAATTTATTCAATTGGTTATCAATGAGTTACGGTTTTAAACCGAGTTTCCCAATTTCCTAATTCCCATTTTGCCTAAAGTCCAAAATATTAAAGTATTACGTCAATTCAAACTGAAAAAAAGCGGATAAATTGTAACTTTAGCGTTAATATTGCCGTAATTTTCATAAAATGTTGAATGTCAGTCTTTAGACAAAACGAAAATTGGAAAATCAGGTTGAACATTTCAATGAATTATTTTTATTTAAAATAAAAAATATTTATTTTTAAAAATTTTATAAATAAAATATTTTTAATTAATTATAAATTATTTTTTAAAATAATTTTATTAAAAAAACGACAAATTTATCTGATTGATTGACACTTTATAAAATTAATATTATATAAAATCTAAGTCATCCGTTTACTAAACTTTTCGAGTTTAGTAAACGGGGTAAATTTTAATTAAGTCTCCCTGTATTGACGGCTAAAGTCAACCTGTGCGATTAAGATAGTAGGCGGTAAAATTCCGCTTTATGCCGTTCAAGATGCGTTAGCATCGACCCTGTTTGTAGTAAAAACCCAAGCAAAACCTATCAAGGTGCATAGCACCGACACCGTTAAATGTACAAACAGT
>CALIZI010000282.1 GCA_938028705.1 uncultured Saprospiraceae bacterium
TATCCTGTTTGACAAAACGGCTTTTTTGCGCTCTCCCAATGCGCCGTCTGACTGTCGGGGTGCAGCTTGCAAAACCAAGCTCGATTATAAGGGCTACACTTGGACAGAACTCGCCAGTCCACTCGCCGTTGATTACATCCCCTCCAAGACGGATATGCTCAAACCGGAGGAAGGGCATTTGGTCGTAAAAGTCATCAAAAAATGCCAAGTCGTTGTTTTTGAAAATGAAATATATCAAATGTCCGACAACAAAGGCAACCGCTACGCGATGCACGCCACTGAGACAGGCACACCCAATCTGAATGTTGTCTTACCCGAAGGATTTACAGTACAAAAAGTTGCCTTAAAAGAGCCATTGGTCATCATGCCTTTTGGCGAAAAAGAGGATTGCTATTTCAATATTGTTGGCGACCACTTGGGGCAGGGCTATCATCAATATCAGTATGCGAGTGGCTTTTATCCGGGTAAGTAAAATGATTTTAGCCGACAACAAACAAATTTAAAATCCAAGCGTCATTCCGCAACTCAATGTGGCATGACGGTTTTTTTTGTAGAGAAATACTTTAAGTGCTTACCGTGATTTTCAGCTTTTTATAGTAATTTTAGGCATTTGATTCATATTAATATATCAATCCATGCGAAAATCAACTTTACTTTCTTTTTTCTTTTTCCTTTTAGTGTTCAATCAAACAAATGCTCAGACAATGGGCTTAACGGTAGTAGAAGATGGTAGTCTCGAAGGCTATACTTTTTTCTCGCCTTTTTCAGGAACAAAAGCCTATCTCATCGACCAATGTGGCTATTTAGTCAATGAATGGGATAGAGGCACACAACCCGGACTTGCGGCTTACTTCCTCGACAATGGATTGATGTTACGCACCTACAAAGCAAACTTGGCTGGTCCTTTCACTTCGGCTAGTAATGCCGGTGGTTTAGAATTGGTTGATTGGGATAATAATACGGTTTGGAGCTATGAAATCAATACGGCTACCCAGCTTTCGCATCACGATGCCGTCTATATGCCCAATGGAAATATTTTGGTTTTAACTTGGGAGTTGGTTTTTGAAGCCGAACTCATAGAATTAGGACGTAATCCAAATGAAATTCCGCAGGTAGGCTATATGTGGTCAGAGCGTATTTTGGAACTGGAACCAGTCGGCAATAATGACGCTAATATTGTCTGGGAATGGCAAATTAAAGACCATTATATCCAAGATTTTGATGTCGATAAACTCAATTACGGCGTAGTTTCAGAACACCCTGAATTATTCAATATTAACTTACCTGAGTTGAGTAGTTCCAACTCCAACTCTAGTAGAGATTGGAATCATTTTAATGCCATTGATTATAATGCTGCATTAGACCAAATATTAATTAGTGTACGTAACTCGGATGAAATTTGGATTTTGGATCATAGTACAACAAGTGCCGAGGCAGCGACCCATAGTGGCGGTCTTTATGGCAAAGGCGGTGATATTTTATATCGTTGGGGCAATGCTTCTGCATACAATAGAGGCACTGTGAGTGATCAAAAACTATTCGGTCAGCATGGTACTCATTGGATACAGGATGGCTTGACGGATGCAGGTAAAATTTTAATTTTCAATAATGGAAATGGTCGTCCCGGCACTGATTATTCAACAGGCGAAATCATCAGTCCTCCACAAGATGCCAATGGTGGCTACATCGTTCCGGCTGCCGAGCCTTACGGACCCGATGATAGCGAATGGGAATATGGCGACCAGCCGAGTGAAAATTTCTATTCTGCTTTTTTGTCAAATGCTCAACGTTTGTCGAATGGCAATACGCTATTCAATGCAGGTTCTCGAGGAACTATCTTTGAAATTGACCCAAACAAAGATAAAGTTTGGGAATATATCATCCCTTTGTTTGGAGATACCCCCGGCACACAGGGGCAAAACATCAATAGCAACTCTAATTTTCGAGCCTATAAATACGCGCCTGATTTCCCCGGTTTTGCAGGCTTAAACTTAACGCCCGGCGAAACCATCGAGAGTGGCGAAAATCCTTTAGACTGTACTTTCATTACGTCGATAGAAAATGAGGCTTTGGTAGAAATGGAGATTCATTATCTGCCAAGCACCGATATTATCCAAATTCATAATCCGCAAATCAAGCAAGCCAACTTCTCTTTAGTTGACCTGATGGGACGGCAATTATTGAATGTAAGCATCAATGACCTAATGCACACCGTAGAAGTGCCAACTCAATTGACAGGAATTTATTTGATACATATCCAAACGGCTGATGGTGGGCTTTATACGGAGAAGATATTTTTGAAGTGAAAGCAACCGCCATTCCGCAACTCAATGTGGAATGGCGGTTTTTTTGTAGAGAACTGGTAGATATTTTATATATTCACACTGATGATCTATAACTTTGAAGAAACGTACTTTTCTCGTTGGGTTTTCTTGAGCGTTTGTATGGATATTTTCACGTTACAGACCATTAATAATCAGATAATTGAAATCAAAAGTCAAATGAATTTAAAATTACGTATCTTTATGGCAAATTTTAACGTTTTATACTAATGAGTAAATTAGCAAATGCACCTTTACAAGAAATTTCGGCTCAATTAATTTGGCATCTAAAATCAGAAGAATTTGGAGCATACGGCTTTTTCGTGGGAGACTTTTATCATTCGATTAAAGAAAAATTTGAAAAGAGAGAAGTAATTGCACCTGAAGGAATTCCACTCCCATTGCTTATAAATAATCCTACACATAAATTTTTAAAAAATGACTCCGAATTTCCATTTATTGTTTTGGGACCGGGTATAATTGCGCTAAATGTAGATGATGAGAATTATTTTTGGGAAGATTATAAAAAACAAATTAAATATTCCTTTGCTCCAATTTTTGATATAGTACCGACAATAAGTGAATTTGACCATATCCATATTTCTTTAGAATATATTGATTTTTTTGAGTTTGACTTTCATAATAATAATATTTTTGAATTTCTTGACCAGTCTTTAAATACAAAGATTTCTCAATCATTTATCACTGAGAATTCTAATGGACTTGATTTGAATTTATCTTATAAAAGCGAGGAACTTGGATCAATAAAATTTAATTACAACAAAGGTAAAGTAAAGGGAAAAAATGGCGGCTTAATCGTTAAAACATCAATAGATTCCGGTATTCATCCTTCTGATTTAGACCAAACTATAAATTGGTTTGATGCTGCACATGAAAAATGCAGTCAATTATTTAAAGAAATGACAAAAGGAAAATTATATGAGACATTTAAATAATATTTATGGTGATAAAACTGAATTAAATTACAATTCTGTTGTTATTAATGAATCAGAAGATTGTAAAATTCGACATCATGAAAACGATATTCAAAATTGGGCAAAGTATCTTCTAAAGGTTGGAGCGGTATCAGCTTTATCTTTTAGCATTTGTAATATTTCACCTAATTTTCATTATTCTGAAGCAATAACATCTCAACAAATGAATAAAATTGGAATTAGTGATTATTTATTAAACGTTCCCATCTTAGATGAAATTGATGTTGATCACGAAATCGCTTTTGCTTCGACAGAATTAGAAAACCTAAACCCCATTTTACCAAAAAAATCAATAAAAGTAAAAGGAAGAATTATCCGAATAAATAAAGGATCTATTTCAAGCGTCTAAAATGACAAACTGGTATTCTCAAACAAATTCAGAAGAAACATTAGAGCAAGGAGATTTATTACTTAATTGCCCTATTGTCTCACCACCGTCAAAAGGAAAACCGGAGGAATGGGTTGATTTTTCTATAGACAACTATGATGTAACTATCTTGACCCAATCTTGCGATTTGGCTAATGGCAAAATTAACTTAGTACAAGTTTGCCCCTTTGTTTCACTAAGTGAATTTTGTAAGCTCAACCCAAATTTTGATAATTATAAATCTAAAGAAAGTATTAGACGAGGATATTTACCCGGGTATCATCTCCTAAATAAATGTGATTTTTTAGGTGTTGATGATTTTTTAATTGTAGACTTCAAATCAGCATTCAGCCTAAGTTTTTTATTCTTAGAGGAATTTAAGAAAATTACAAAGACGAGAATCAGAATTAACTCTCCATATAAAGAACACTTATCTCAATCATATGCTAGGTTTTTTATGAGAGTTGGTCTTCCAAGCGATATACCGCAATTTAAGAAAAAATAAAAATTGAGGATTTGTAAACTTAATTGGTTCTTTGACAATTTGGGTGGTAATACTTTTTGAAATGGAACTCTACCCCAAACCTATAAGGTTTTCAAAACCTTATAGGTTTATAATCAGCGAGTTATCTCCGTTTTTTCACATTAAAAATAAAAAGAAATAATTTTATCACCCAAATTGTCAAAGAACCACTTAATTTTACCCGATAAAAAACAAATTTAAAAACAACCGCCATTCCGCAACTCCATGTGGAATGACGGTTTTTTTTAGAGAAATACTTTAAGTGCTTACCGAGATTTTCAGCTTTTTATAGTAATTTTAGGCATTTGAATGAAAAATAGACGCAATCGTGTATTTTGATTTGTCGGTTATTAATAAGAACAGTATATATGCAAAAACTGAGTTTATGGATTATATTATTGCTAATACTTGGATGCGGAGTATCAGATGAAGTAAAAATCAAAGATACTAAAGAAGTATTCAAAAAAATTGAGTTCGATCATCGAATTTCTGAGAATATAAAGGAGATAAATAATCTCAATGAATTGATAATTTCAAATAGAGATAGCATTCTTTTACATAATGGATTGAATTTAATCGGAAACCAGAGAAATCCAAGAAAAGAAAAAATAACTGTTTTTGTCAACTCACTTCATCAAAACCTTCCTGATAATGTAGCTTCACAAATGAAAATAATATTGGACAAATTACCAAAAAAAATGATTTTTGCTACAACCATATATAATGATGGGAGTATTATCTATAGCATAAAACCAGAAAAAATTCAACGAAAACCATTGAACTATAAAGTACAACATAGACTGATTTATGGTAATAAAAAATCTACAAATAGTCAACTTCGTTCCGTTTTAGATGCCTTAAGTAAAGAAACTTTTATTGGCAACTATCAATACTATATAAAGGTTGAACCATATAATGGATGGTAAAAAAAGCAAAATTAAACTATAAAGAATTATTCAATAAAGCCTGTTCTAAAAATAAACATTATGAAGAAATAAAAAAACGACCTACAATAATAAAAATAAGGCTTCATGCGGTACAGCGTGCCAAGCAAGAAGCCGAATCAAAGGAAGCGTAAATTTAAAACTGTAGTATGGATAAAATAATTTATATAAGCATTTTCACCCTCTTATTATCCACAGCTTGTCAAGACGAACCAACTACCCCAAACGATGAAATACCGATAGTTAAGGCTGAATCCTCTTACGCAGTTATGTTGGACGAAGACATCACCTATGCCGAAGGATTGAGTCATGATGGCACTTCTACTATTGCAATGCCACAGAAATTAGATGTTTACTATCCTGATAATAATTCTACCAATAGACCTGTTTATATGTTCATTCATGGCGGAGGGTTTCAGGGTGGTACCAAAACTAAGCCCGAAATTATAGACATGGCTCATTACTTTGCCTCGCGAGGATGGGTTTTTGCTTCGATAGATTATAGAACGACAAGTGATTTAGAAGGAACAAATTTTACGGGCATTGCTCCGCAAGAATGGATAGATTTTACTATTCAAAACGTAACAACTCTTGGAGATGCTAAGACTAGCTTTGCTATGTATGCCGCCCAGAGAGATGCCAAGGCAGCCCTTCGTTGGATGGTAGCTAATGCAAGTACTTATAACATGAACCCGGACTTTATCACAGTGGGCGGAGCATCAGCAGGAGCAGTTACGACTATTGCCTTAGGCATTTCAAATCAAGAAGACTTTAGAGACGAAATCCCTATTTCTGACGACCCTACGCTTTCCACTACAAATCTTAATGAGACTTTCGTTGTGAGCAGTATGGTTTATTTCTGGGGTTCCAACGTGAAATTGGAGGTGTTTGAATCTGTATATGGAGAGAGCCGATATGATAGTAATGACCCTGAATTATTCATGGCACATGGCACTAATGACCAAAATGCGACTACTACATTTTCAGAAGCCACCGAGTTAGAGAGTATATACGATTCTTTAGGCATTTACAACGAACTTGTACCTTTGGTGGGTGAAGGTCATGGTGCTTGGGGCGCAACAGTTGATGGAAAAAGCTTATCAGATTTGTCTTTTGATTTTCTGGTTGAGCGACAAAATTTGAGGGTCGAATAAAAAACTATCGCCAATAAATAAGGCTTCATGCGGTACACCCTGCCAAGCAAGAAGCCAATGCAATACAAAAAACAAATTTAAAACCAACCGTCATTCCGCAACTCAAAGTGGGATGACGGTTTTTTTGTGGAGAATTTGCACGCTCGCTTATCGTGATTTTCAGCTTTTTATAGTAATTTTAGGCATTTGAATGAGAAATATACGCAATCGTGTATTTTGAAGTTCTGTCCAATTAAGAAAAAATAATATGAAAGATGAATTCAAAGAAATAGAAAAAAGGTTTAGAGAACTTGGAATTGAAGGAGATGATGTTTTTACATTGATTTCATCAAAATATGTTCAATTTTTAAATCTGGATTTAAGTGAAAGATTGAATTCATTAATAGAGAAAGCAAATAACATCAATCTAAACGGAAGTAAATCGAAGATAGAAGAATTATTGGAAGGAATAGTAAAAAATGATAAAAATGGAAAACATTTACCGGCACTCTATCAGTTTTTTCATTCAAAAAGATTTAGAGATAATACAGGAAAATTCTTTACACCAAGAAATGTTGCAAAATCAATGGTAGAAATGTTACCCTTGAAGAAAAATGCAATAATTTTTGACCCTACATGCGGGGCAGGAACATTTTTATTTGAGACAGCAAAAAAATGGGATGACTTAGGATGTACACTTCTTGCGAATGATATTGATAATTACTTAGTAACACTTACTGAAATAATTCTGAAAATTCAGAAGAATAAAAAGCATAAGCTCAAATTTTTTAATGAAAATATATATGCTTCTGATATATCAATAAAAGATTACAACAATAAGGTCGATTATATATTGGCTAATCCTCCTTTTTCACTCAAAATTGAAAACTTTAATCCAAATAGTAAACTTCTAAAAAATGGGTACAAGAATAGTGATGCTCTTTTTATTGATTTAGCAAAAGAACTACTTAAAGAAGGAGGAAAATTAGTTTGTCTTTTGCCACACTCCATCATATCAAATAAAGAATTTCTCGATTTACGTAAGATTGTAGAGGAAGATTGGCATATAAATGCTATTATGGTTTTACCGGAAGGGGTCTTCCAAGCAACTGCGAATACAACTACAAGGGCAGATATTATTATCCTAAAAAAGAAAGGAAAAGGAGTTGCTGTATCAAAAACCGTATTTGGCAACATTTCATCAGTTGGGCAAGCTCTAAATTCAAGAGACGCCCTTTTTAGTAAAGATGATTTATCTGAAATGCTTAAAAAACAAGAAGTACGTAAGGCATTAGAAATCAATTAACTATGAAGAAAAACGGATTCACTTTTATTACAATTCATTCATCTGATAAGATTACCTCAGGAGTTTGGAATCCCTATAACTACAAGTATAGTCAAGATAACGACCTACTACCATTCTCAGATTTTGCTGACATCGTAAAAGTGAATGGAAAAAAGGGTGAAATGAAGTTTTTTGACTATACGCCTATTGAATATAAACATATTCCAAAAGGCGATTTACTTACCTTTACGCTTGAAGATAAAAACTTGCATAGTAAAGGAAAGTATTCTTTTGTTGATGAAAACACTTTATTATTCGGAACAATGAGAGCCTATTTAGGGAATGCTTGTGTCACACCAATTGGTAATTGGATACAAAAAAGAAAAGGTATCAAGTTTGCTGTCAATTCAGAATTTGTGAAGATTCAACCTTTTGATAATTTAAAATATTTTTGGTGGGCTTATGTAAAATCTGATATGTTTTTAAGAGAAATGCCAACCGGAAGTGGAGGAACAAGACCAAGAGTAAGTCCTGATTTAATTAAAGATATTAGAGTCAATGTTCCAGCCGAAAAAGAAAGAAAGAAAATAAACGAATCATTAAAAAATTTAGCCCAAAGTGCATGGTCTAATTATATTCAAGGCAAAGAGGTACTAAAAAGAATAAATGCAGGATATGCAGGATAAAAACGAAGAAATCACACAGGAAGAATTAGAGCAGTTAAAGGAAACTTTGACTCCTCTTGTTGGTATAAAGATAGATTGGCTTTCAATGCCGGACCAAGCATTGTTGGGTTTTGAGCCAAGTCAAATCGCAGTAATTGTAAATACCTTAATTGACGGAATTTTACCACAAATAGAATTGTTGGCAACAACAGATGAAAATAGAGAAAAACTATCCAATATTGGTCTGAGTAAAGCTCATGGAGTATTAGGTGAAAGAGAAAGCTACCCCGATTATATTCATATATCCGGGAAACGAGTTGAACTGAAAGGTCTATTTGTTGATAACCATAACCTGAAATTAAAAAGACCTCCAACCAGACGAGAACCTTCAGCAAGATTAAAAGAAAATGTAACAATGGATGTCATTGAACCAAAAAATGATGTCCTTTTAATAGCGGCAATTCAACTTAAAGAAGTCGATGGATTTTGTTCACCATTCATTGTTGATATTGCTGTTTTATCAATGGTTGAATGTATTAGAGCAAGAGATGAAAGGTTAACAAATACAGGAGGAAAGTGGATGAATGGACTTCCCAAAAGTAATCAGCAAAAATGGGGCAAAGAAATTAAAACAGGGATTAGTTTTGACTGATAGCGATTATGAAAAAGACACGAATTTCGGAAAATTAAAAAGGACTCCCTACAAACCATTGCAAGACTTCCTAAAAAAGTGGATGTAAGAAGAAAAACTGGACAGAATAAATAAGACTTCATGCGGCACAGTGTGCCAAGCAAGAAGCCAATGCAATACAAAAAACAAATTTAAAAGCAACCGTCATTCCGCAACTCCATGTGGATTTATTGTTTCATCGTTTTACTTAACTGGACTTTGGACATTTTGGAAATTAGGTAACTGGGAAATTCGGGTTTAAATCGTAAGTAATTGATTATCAGTTATTTTATTTTTATTAAGGTAAAAAATATTCAATTAATTAAATTTTATAATTATTTGATAAAAAACAATTTACCTAATACCAAATTTCCTAATTCCCCAATGTCCAAAGTCCAGTTA
>CALIZI010000283.1 GCA_938028705.1 uncultured Saprospiraceae bacterium
GGTGGACTATTCCAAAATCTCAAAACGTACTCAATATCAGGACTTTGCATCGAACTGAAGGACGATGGCAACAGTTTTGGAGAAAAATTGATGCTTATGGGGTGGCAGCATAAAAGTACATCATATTACGGTTACACCCAAATCAGGAGCAACAAACCCATTCTATCGGTGCGTGTATTTTCGTCTGCCGTACCGATTTGCTTGGCGAGATTGTCCCCGAAAATCGGCAAATACACCTTATCAATCAATTTATTTCGGACAAAAGAACTTAGCACTCGCGGCTCAAATTCATGCAACCTTAGCTGTTTTTTATAGCTATCTGCCAAGTCCTTTTTCATCTTCACATAACGATTAAATCGCGGTGCAATCTCGCGCTCATAATGCGACATTTTATCCGTAAAATCATTATAATCCAAACGATACGCGCCCTCATTCACAAGAGCATGTGTACCATGTAAGTCCTTGATAGTGATAGTCGTATCTGTTTTAATGATACATTTTTTATCAAAATTATTTAGGAGTAATAAAGTCGCCGCTTCATTGACATAATTCGTGTATTCCGCATTTTTATATTGTGTTGAAAAAGCGTGAATCCATTTACGTATTAATTGAAATTGCTCTACATAATGCCCTTCCAATTCCCTGACCGAATTTTCGTAATTACTAACGGATTTTTTTTCTTTTAAATATTTTAAAAATTCATTATGCAATTTTGCCGCAGGCGAACTAATAATAAATTTATCAGACCGCGCCAATTCACGAAACAGGTATTGCGCCACCTTTTCCGCTTGAATGTCGGGGAACAATCCGGTGCTGGCTTGAAAGAGTTTGACTTCATTTTCCAATTCGTCAATGATGTAATCAAACTCATGCGTATCCGGGAAAATTTCCAAGAGAACGCCTGCACTTTTTAGTTGTTTTTGGTAAAGGTCGCGTGCGTCCACAGGGGAGGATTTTGCGCGAGAGTCCACCCCCCGACCCCCTCCAAAGGGGGAGACAGACGTGTTCTCCACGTTAGCATCTTTGGCTTTGAGGCGGCTCGCGTTAGTATCTCCCCCTTTGGAGGGGGCTGGGGGGTGGACAGCGCGATGCTCATCCTCCAAATATTTCCCCCAAAACACACTCGCACAAGCCCGCACGTCAGGCGCGAAGCACAACAAGTCAATTTCCTTCGACAGTTGCAATAATGCGCTTAAAATCTTCGCGGCATCTTCATCGTGAATGCCTTTGGTATAGGCTTCCTGATAGCGGGTCGCGGCGGCTTGTTGGACGTGATTGAGGAGTTGTCCGTTGGCAGAGAGGAGGGTGTCGCGGTCTTGGTTAAAGAGTTGGTAAGCGAGATACTCGGCTCTGTAAACGTTTTGATTTTCGGAGATAACCGACTGACTCCAAACGTCTTTTGTATTTAGAAAATCATTATCCGTAATATCATCGTAGAAATTCGTACCGGTGAGGTGGAATTTCATGTCGCCATTATCCTGTACAATCGTGAGGTCGAGTGGCTGCACATTTACGGAGAATTTATGTCGTCCGAACTTGATGATATTTTGCCCATCTACAAACAAATCTTGCTTGTCGCGGAGTTGGCGAATGGCTTCTTCGCGCAAGGTTTTGAGTTGGGTTTGAATGGCGTTTGCCTTATTGCTGTCGTCGAGTTCGGTGAGTTGCGTGATGATATTTCGCACCTTATCAATCATCAAATCTGCGGCAAAAAATCCGTTGAGTTCGTTGATTTCTTTTATCGCTTTTACGCGATTGCGGATGCCATTGAGGATGCGCTCGGCGGCAGATTGAAGGGCAGAGGTGCGGTTGTTGCGCGATTCTAAAAGCTCATTTTTTCGCGCCTCAAATACGCTGTAAATCTCCTCGCGCTTTTCCGTTATTTTTAAAATATACTCATCAAACTCCGCAAATTTACTCTCCAATTCCTCCAACTGCACCATGAGTTTGGTGAGGTATTCGTCGCATTTTTGCGGACTGTCGGCGATGTCGAGATAGTTGATAATCCCCTGGTCGAGTAGCTTGAGTTGAGCGTTGAACTCGGCGACGGCTTCCGTTCCCATCAGGCTTTTTTGCGCCTTTTTTGCTGCCGCTTTCACCTGATTCATACCCGCATACATGGACGAAATATTGTCAATAATTCGCGTCGTCTGTGTCGGGTCGTCTATCTTCAAATTGCTGACAATATCAATCAACAATTCGAGTTCTTTACCGATTTGGTCAATATTCTCCTCCAATGCCTTCGCTTCCGTAGCTGTTGCAATCGTCTCTAAACCAGCTTCTTCCGCTTTAATTTTTTCGATATACGGCGCGAGTGCATCATCTTCCAATAAAAAGCGCACACAATCCTCTGATAAGGCATCGGAGATTTCGATACATTGCGTTTCGAGTTTTTCAATCAATTCGAGGTCGGTATAACGCAACTCTTTCAGCGAGATAATTTCGCCACGCAAGACCCGTAATTCCGCCAACATTTCCACAAATAAATCAACGGCATCAAAGGTATTTTTTCGACTTTTATCAAACAATTCCGTTGCCTTCGTATTGACGCGATTTATCTCGGTTTTTGTAGCGTTTTGTATGCGAAGTTTTTTATCGTATTCGCCAATCGCGGTGTTTGCTGTCTCGCGGACTTCGAGGAGTGGTTCGTGCAATTTGAAGCCCTCCGCCTTGTCAATCCAATAATAGGAATCAATGACATCCGTACATTTTTTGACTAAATCACCGTATAAACCCGAATAAGTATCTTCTTTATTCGACAGAATCAAAACCTCCTGACATTCCGACATTGCCTTTACAATGTCCTTATTTCCAACCTTATACAAATATGAATCTGTATGCTCCGAGTGAACCACATCATTCGCCGTGAAGGGTGTTTGCCAGATTTGGATGACGTGGTGTTTGCTCGCTTCATTTTCGGCACGGAAGTAACACAACTCGCCATTCGGGAAGTGCGTATAGCCATTGCAGAGTATCGGCGTGTGTACTTTTTGCTCAATAATATTATAGTGCATCAGTACATATACTGATTTTTTTACATTATAAAAAACATATAAAAAGTCCTCGCCATTCGGGGAAATAATGCGTTTTTTGAACAGCTTTTGCTGCATATTTGGGTCGAATATTTTGAACTCACCCGTTTGCAAATAATAGCCGTTGGCAAATATCAATCCGTGCTGATCGGGCAGCAAAACGCCCGAACTTTCGAGCGCGTCAATGCGCTGCACTTCCTGCATTTTTTCATTGAACACAAAATATCGAAACTCCTCTTGGTAAGGTCTGATTTTCAGCACAATAAGGTTGCCCAAATCGGCGTAAAGGTACTCTGCATCGTCCAGTGTTTGGTCGGTATATTCTACTTCTTCGCGATAGATTCCGAGTCCGTCATCGGTATTATCTTCGACCTTAATCGTGAGGTCGCCGCCCACCGTTTCGACAAACACCCTGTCCATAATCGACACATGCGGATGCGCCCCCGACCGCTGAAAATCGCGGTGTGCGCGTACCCACTTAAACTCATGCTGCGTCGGAAAAGCCACCTCATGGTCGGAGCGATTGTCCACATATTTGAGCGCATCATCCTTGATGACAAATTTGAATGTTTTGAAATCGTCACCCGCCTTATTGAGGTGAAATACCATGTACAAATACGAACCCTTTTGCACAAATCGCGCAAAGTACGCATTTTTGTAATATCTATATAAATTCAGAAAATCCGTCTCAAATTTCTTATTCGCAAACCACTTCAAATCACCTTCGCGGAAGCTGTTTTCCTCAAATTTATACACACTAAATACATCGCTCATACGGATGCCGGAGCGCAAGCCCACATGCACATTATAGCCAAAAATGCAGTGTTTGCCTACCGCCACGATGTCGCGTGCCGTACAGTTGTTTTCGGTGTTAATGCGCTCATTAGCAATGAGTTCTGTCTCTACCGCACCAAATACGACCTTGCGTGACTCATTGAGTTGGTCGAGGCGTGTGCGTAGCTCGCCCGCATGTTTTTGTAAACGATTGCGGATGATTTCGTAAGTGCCGGATTCGAGTTTTGTGTTGGTGCTTTGCATGACGATTTATTTAATTTGAGTTTTGTGAGTTAGACTAATTTTGAATTTCAAGACTTTTTCTTATTCGACTCTCTATACATATCCATGACGAAGTGCATCCATGCAAACTTATTTTTATTTTTTATATCTTTTCTAATGTCAGTTATGCCTGAAATTACTGATACAGGATTGAATAGTGTAGGTAGAGGAATATTGCCGAGTATTGCCTTAATTGTAGTTAATATGCGATTAGGTCTGTGCATTTTGTAAAAATCTGCGTCTGCGTCCATAATATATTTATGAATTTTTGAATTGATTACATCCATATCACCCTCATTTGCAAATTCAATCAACCATTCTTTAATTTTCAATCTGAAATCTCCCGCAAAGCCACTTTTTCTTAACTTATAAATTTGGTTCCAACTTAGTGATCCGAAATCAATCAATTTAATTTCTGAAACTTCTTTTATTAATTCTTCACCAGTATTTTTATTTGAATTAAAAACATTATGTATCATACCTTTTAGCAATGGAGAAATTAAACCTGAGTATTCGGGATATTCAGATAAATTACTATAAAGGTCAAAATCAGCAAGAAGTTGATGCTTGTAGAATGGTATCATACCTCGCATATATTCAGAATTTAACCCTTTTTTTTGGAGTATCTCTTTAACATATCCTTCGAAGGCGATTTGATGCTGTTCTTCCATGAATGAATTTCTGCGATAATCAGTTCTTTTTGTTTTAAAAAACTCACTTACATCCTTATCATCTTTTATTATCTTATTGAATTTAGGACTTAATATGAAATTTTTGTCGCCTCCTTTCTTGATTAACATAGTTTGAAGTTCATTTCTGGTATTATTGGGGTTACTATTAGTAATAACTCCTTCAAGAGGATTGTCGAAGTAGTACAATTCATCAAAGAAAATACTATATCTTTTAAGCACATTTTCTAAATCAGGAGTATTCATCATAAATAGCGTTGGTTGGGTTACGATTCCTTTTTCTCCAATATTGTTAATCATAATTATTATATTGTTGATTATGTTTGAATTTACTTCATTCTCAGGGTGTCGGCGCGATGCGCCTTTAGTGGTGTTTAGCGGTTGTTGTTTACAAATGGGGTTGGTGCGCTGCACCTTTGCCACTTCGTAGGGACAGGACATGTCCTGTCCCTACGAAGTGGTCGGAATCGTCCGGTAAATATAGCTTTCTTTCCCCTCAAAAACCTCTAAAAATCAACGTCATGCTGAACTTGTTTCAGCATCTTCTGTGCTATGGAAAACTTACTCTCGACTAATGCTCTACATTGGTATTTTATGTCAAAGTACAAAATTATAACTCATACTACACATCGCGCCCTGCCGCTTGGGAGATTCTGAAATAAATTCAGAAAGACGTTTTGGTTTGGGGTTTGTAGCGGCTGTACTGACGACTTTAGCCGTCACGAAGATTATGCTTTATTTTTATCAATTGCTATTTTGCTCGTCATAAAAATGACTGCCCCTGATGCACTCCATACAGCAATAGTTGTGTTGATCCATTGAGAAATAAAAATACCCAAAATCCCAAATACCAATGCTCCAATTAAAGCCGCTACAAGGTATTTTCGATTATATTTTTTAGTCTTTTGTAGTTCGTGTTGGTTTTGTTGGATGAAATCTTGGTCGGTTTCGATACTTTTTTGGTAATTGGTGACGAAGGTTTCCCATAGTTGCTCGTCTTTCTTAGTGACTGACTGAAAGGTTGAATTAATATCAAAATCAGCGTATATTTTTTGATTATCAAATTTAATATCAATACAACTTTTCCATTTTAAAGGATTGAATGTGAGCATGTTTTGTGAGATACTGCCCCGTTTGAATTGAAGATGATTTGGGGCTTCCTTCGATAATTTAAAACCTTGTGTAGTGAAATATTGCTTAGTTGCTGATTGCAATATTTCTAAAGATTTGTCGGATGTAAATTCTAATTGATGTTTCATTGTAATTTGTTTTAATTTTTTCAAAAACAAACATTTATAAATATGTTTCCTGACTACTTGACGGCTAATTCGTCAGTACAGTTACGTTTTACTTCCCTGTCTGAATAATGGGCTGCGTCCCTTGGTCGCTACATAAAACGACGAGTAAATCGGAGACCAATTTCCTTTTTCCTTCTGCGTCGAAGGTGACGATGTTTTTGGATTCGAGGTTGTTAATCGCCATTTGTACCATGCCGACTGCGCCTTCTACGATTTCGGTTTTGGCAGAAATAATCGCGCTGGCTTGTTGGCGTTGGAGCATGGCAGAGGCAATTTCTCTGGCATAACTGAGGTGATTGATACGCGCTTCGATGATTTCCAAACCTGCCGCATCGACTTTTTCTTGTACGTCGATTTTGAGCTGGTCAGCGACCTCCTCGATGTGGGTGATGAGGGATTGGGTGTCGGCATGGAAGGATTCGTAAGGGTATTTCATCGCCAAACCACGCAAGGCGGAAATGCTTTGTTTGCGGATAAATTTTTCAAATTCTTCGACATCAAAGTAGGCAGAATAGGTGTCTTGAATCCGCCATATCACAATGGCACTCAACTCAATAGGGTTGCCGTTGAGGTCGTTGACTTTGATGAGTTCGGTCTCAAAATCTTGTATGCGTAGGGAGGCGCGGGTGCGCTTGAAAAAGGGAATCGTCCAGCGAAAACCCGATTTTTTGTCGGTACCAATGTAGCTGCCCAAAAACATTTGGATGATACTTTCATTGGGTTCGATGGTGTAGAATCCACGTAAAATAAACGACGCAAGTACCACCGAAGGAACGATGTAAAAGATTGCATCATTATTATTTGTAGTGATGAGTGTTATGAGTGGTTTGGCTAAGAAGGCGAAACCTACTACTGCGATTGCTAAGAGTAGCCAGCCGTTTATCGAAAATCCGCTTTTTTCTTTCATAATTGTTTGTGTTGTAGTGTTGTTGTATCGTTGTGTTGTAGTTGCGAGGGTTTTATTTTTTATATCTTTTGTTTGAGGTGTTTTCAATTTCCGCTTCAAAGAGTTTTGCGAGGTGTTTTTTTGCTTTAGTGCTTTGAATTTTAAACCCAATTATGACGAATAGACAAAAAGGAATTATAAATCCCAAAATTCTTGGTATGGGGAATCCGGAGGTTTCTTGAATTGCCGGATTTATAAGTGCTGCAATGAGCATCGCAGTAAATGGTACGAGCCAGATAGTTGCGAGGATTTTCACTGCTATTGTCAACCTCATTTTTACATCTATAAGTGTTTCTTCATTATTTTCATTTAATTCGCCTGTAATTTGAATGAGTGTTGAATTTCTGATATTAGTATCAGGGTTCATCTTGAAAGTATCGCCTTCAATTTTTCCGATATATGGTTTACTATCTTTGCCAAAGTCTGATAAATTGAACTCCGGCGAATCTAATTTCAAACTGAGTTTACGAATGACCTCTTGCGGAGAAAGTCGCGTCCGATAGGTGATATTTTCATAAGGTAAATATTTCATTATAGTATTTTTGTTGTACTGACTGTCTTGTATATATTATGCAGACATACCATGTTGACGACTTCAGCCGTCAGGCTATTTTTTATTTTAATTTATTAATAAATAATGATTTACACATATTTTTTCGACCAATTGACAGATAAAACCGTCAGATAAATTATGCTTTAATTTACTAATAAACAATAATTTACAAATATATTTTTTGATTACTTGACGGCTAAAGTCGTCAGTACGGTATGATGGTGTTCGGCAACTGGAGTAGCGGGTAGAAGGGCTTATGAAATCTCACCGCGTATAATCTGAATGACCAAAAAGATAAGTCCGCCAAACATAGCCAAACCAATAATGAAGAGTATAAATTGTACAATTTTTAATTTGACGACCAACTCGTAGCTGTTCTCAAAATCAGTTTGGAATATTTCGGCGCGTTTTTCTTTTGAAGGGTAGCGTGCGGTGAGGTAAAGTTTGCCCAAGGCAGTGAAAATTGGGGCGGTGATTGTTCCGAAGGGGTCATCAAGAAAGTCTATAAATTTTTGAATCATTTTAGGTTTGGTTTTATTTTTTAGTAATTACTTACTAGCCTTACTTTTTGTAAGAAAAGTATCCCCTTTCAAAGCAGCTTTAAGTTCATTGAAAACACTGAATTGATGTTTACGTGTAGTGGATAGAAAGCCTTGTATTCTGGCATACCTTTGTGCTCCTT
>CALIZI010000284.1 GCA_938028705.1 uncultured Saprospiraceae bacterium
ATAGTTGGCATTTTGCTCTTGAATTTGGGCTAAAACTCGTCAGACATTTAAACATTGCTGGAAAAATATGACATCATCGGTGAATTTTGAAAATGTCAGACGAGTTTTAGCCCAAATTCGGAAAAAATATCCCATGTTAAACACAAATATATTTTATTTTTAAAATATGAAATTGTCAAGGTAAAATTAATATTAAATAAAGTGTTAATCAATTGCCCGATTTACTAATTACCTGATTACCCGTTCAACTGATTAACCAATTCAACTCAAAATACCCTTAACCAGATGCCCTTCCACATCCGTCAATCTAAATCTTCTGCCTTGATATTTATAAATCAATTGCTCATGGTCAATACCCATTTGATGTAACACAGTTGCCTGAAAATCGTGTACATGTACAGGATTTTCGGCAATATTATAACCAAAATCGTCCGTTTCGCCATACACCAATCCGGGCTTGATACCGCCGCCTGCCAGCCAAATCGAAAAACATCGCGGGTGGTGGTCGCGTCCGTAATTCGTATCGCTCAATGTGCCTTGCGAGTAATTGGTGCGTCCAAATTCGCCGCCCCAAATCACCAACGTATCTTCCAACAGACCGCGTTGTTTCAAGTCCAGCACCAATGCTGCGGAAGGTTGGTCAACATCTTTGGCTTGTCCTCTGATTTGTGTGGGCAAACTAAAATGTTGGTCCCAGCCCATGTGGTATAATTGGATAAAACGTACCCCTTTCTCTGCCAACCGACGCGCCAAAATACAATTGGCAGCAAAAGTGCCGGGCGTAGTAGAATCGGGTCCGTACATTTGGTAAATATAATCGGGTTCGTCGTCAATATTCATCACTTCCGGTACAGAAGTTTGCATACGGTAAGCCATTTCGTATTGGGCAATACGGCTTGTGATTTCGGGGTCGCCGTACTCGTCATATTGTTTGGTATTCAATTCTTCGAGGTAGTCGAGCATCTTCCGGCGACTCTCCTTATCCAAACCCTGCGGGTCATTCAAATACAAAACAGGGTCTTTGGCAGAACGAAATTGTACGCCCTGATGCAGCGAGTGTAAAAAGCCATTGCCCCAAAGTCGGGAATACAGTGGTTGCCCCTGTGGTCGCCCCGTTCCTCTTGACAATAGCACAGTGAAAGCAGGCAAATTTTCGTTTTCGCTACCCATGCCGTAGCTCATCCATGCGCCCATACTTGGTCGTCCGGGTTGTTGCGAACCCGTCTGGAAAAACGTAATGGCGGGGTCGTGATTAATGGCTTCGGTGTGCATAGATTTGATGATGCAGATGTCATCTGCGATTTTGGCAGTGTAAGGCAAAAGATCGCTTATCCATGCACCGTTTTGACCATATTGCCGAAAGGGAAACATGCTACCCGAACCCACCAAAGGGAAAGTCTCCTGACCGGAAGACATCCCCGTAAGGCGTTGCCCTTGACGGACGGAATCAGGCAGATTTTCGCCGCGTCTTTCATCCAATAATGGTTTGTAGTCGAAGAGTTCCAATTGCGAAGGACCGCCACTTTGAAACAGGTAGATTATCCTTTTGGCTTTTGCCGGATGATGCAATTGATTCAACACACCTTTGATACCTTTGTGTTCTTGCATCAGTCCGGTCTTTTTATCTTTGGTAAAAAAACTCATACCCAATAAACCCGATAAGGCAGCAGCACCGATTCCTACGGCACTTTTACCGAGAAAAGCCCTTCGGTTGAGTTGTAATGCTCTTTCTTGATACGGATTTTTCATATTAGTATTGAGTTATGAGTGTCGAGTTTGTGAGTTTCGATAGTTTGTGAATTAATTTTTTATTAGAATAAATGAAATTTAAAAAATATTTATTTTTAATATAAAAAAATACTATAAAATAATTTTGTTTTTTTGAAATGCTCCTGTACTGACAACTTTATAGGCTGACCGGAACCACCGTACTGACGACTTTAGCCGTCAAGTAAGTTTTATTTTAATTTTTAAATAAATAAAAATCAATTATTTATAAATGTATTTTTAATCCACGCGACGGCTAAAGTCGTCGGTACGGGTAGTGAATCACTATCCCCGATTAATCACTTCATCCAAATTAAAAATCATATTAGCGACAAGCGTGTAAGCTGCCAATTCTTCTATCGGCGTATCCGATTGCAATTGATAAGTACCAACTGAAATATAATCTTCAGCCTTAGTTTTATCTTTTTCAAAAATTGTTAATTCTTCTCTATAATATTTTTCTAAAATACTGACCTCATCGGCTGCAGGTGTGCGGGAGGTCATTTTTTTGAACATATAAGTAATTCGGGTATTCAAATCGGCATTGTCGAGTTCCAAAGCTGCATGAGCCAATAGACGTGCGGCTTCCACAATTTGCGGGTCGTTCATCAAGACCAATGCTTGTAAAGGCGTGTTGGTTTGCTGACGTTTGACGGTACAAAGGTCTTTGCTATTTGCGTCAAAAGTCATCATACTTGGTGGCGGAACGGTGCGTTTCCAAAACGTATATAAACTACGGCGATATAACTTATCACCTTCATCCTGTTCGTAGGTTCGCAGGTCACCACCACCACCGATAGTTTCTTCCCAAAGTCCGGCAGGCTGATAGGGCTTGACACTCGGACCGCCAAGGGCTTCATTGAGCAAGCCGGATGATTTCAGCACTTGGTCTCTTATCATTTCAGCATCTAAGCGAAGCCTTGAATACCTTGCCAGCCACATATTTTGAGGGTCTCGTTGGAGCAATTTGGGAGTGACTTTTGAGGACTGCCGGAAGGTAGCAGACATGACCATAAATTTGAGCATTACCTTCGTATCCCAAGCTTCTTTTTGGTATTTTAATGCTAAATAATCCAGCAACTCAGGATGCGTAGGCAGTGTGCCTTGATTGCCAAAATCGAAGGACGTAGCGACGATGCCTGTTCCGAAAATCTGTTGCCACAACCTGTTTACCGCTACCCGTGCCGTCAAGGGGTGTTGAGGGTCGAATAACCAATCTGTCAAGCCGATTCTGTTCTTAGGTTTCCCATTGAAGGGTAAAATGGCTTCGGGTGTATTTGGAAAAACCTGTGTGGTGGGTTTGTCGTACTGACCTCTATTGAGAATATGCGTTGGTCGTGGATCTTCCATTTCCTGCATGACCATGAGTTCTACCTTATCAATGGTATCCAAAGCGCGGATAAATTTCAGATTTTCAGCCACTTCTTCTTTGGTCAGGGTGATGAAAGGTTCGGGCGTTTTTCCGACGGGTTCTACCAAGCCCTTTTCGGGAACATTATTGAAAAAACCGAATAGCTCGAAGTAATTTTTCTGACTGACGGGGTCGTATTTATGATCGTGACAACGCGCACATTCTACGGTCAAACCCAAAAAAGCCGTCCCGAAAGTATGCGTTCTGTCAGCTACATATTCGGTTCTGAACTCTTCGGGAATGCTTCCGCCTTCGTAAGTGATTTTATGGTTTCGATTAAAACCGGAGGCAATGACTTGTTCTATGGTCGCACCAGGCAGCATGTCACCGGCAAGTTGCCATGTTACGAAATCGTCGAAGGGCATATTGGTTTGGTAGGCATGAATGACCCAATCGCGCCAGGGCCACATAAATCTTTCGGGGTCATCCTGATAACCATGACTGTCGGCATAACGTGCCAAATCCATCCAAATTTGTGTCATGCGCTCGGCATAAGCGGTGGTGGCAAGCAAGCTATCCACTATTTTTTCGTAGGCATTTTCGCTGTCATCATTTAAAAAAGCATCTAATTCTTCAATGGTCGGTGGCAGTCCGGTAAGCGTAAAACTCAATCGCCTCAACAGCTTGTTTTTTTCTGCTGCCGGAGAAGTTTGTAAGCCTTCCTGTCGCAAACGTTTTGCAATAAAACGGTCTATGTCATTGACAATCCAATCACTGTTTTCATCAGGTATTGCGGGTTGTTTTGGTGGTGAAAATGACCAATGTGTTTTCCATTCCGCACCTTGAAGAATCCATTTTTCGAGTATCTTTTTTTCATAATTTGTTAAAACAAGATTCGATTCCGGCGGCGGCATTAATTCGTTTTCGTCTGTCGCATTAATGACTTTAAGGACTTGACTTTGTGCGGTATCTCCCGCGACTATGGCAAAACGGGTCGCTTCTTCGTCCAATGCTTTGAAGGCTAATTCTTCTTGGTGAAAAGCGAGACCCGCCTCTCGTGTATTGACATCAGGACCATGACACTTAAAGCATTTGTCGGATAAAATAGGTTTTACATGAAAATTGAAATCCACAACATCAGGCAGGGAAGATTGTACCGCATAATTTTCTTTTACTTCAGTATTGCACGATAGTATGAAATAGATAAGGACAAGGATAGATACTGCTATGGACAGCTTGTTCATATTCAAAATTACGAAATCTTTAGGCTTTGTCCAAAAATTATTTGTGATCGTCACTTAATAACTGGACTTTGGATATTTTGGAAATTAGGAAATTCGGTTTTAAATCGTAAGTAATTGATTCAATGTGTTCGCCAAATTGGGTATTCAGTGTTTTTTGATTATTAATAAAATTAAATTATAACTTGTATTTAATTAAAAGTTAATTATTTACAAAAATAAAAATAAATAAACTATTCACGTCCAATTTGTAATTTTTAATTTGGCGAACATATTGATTGATTATCAGGTATTTTATTAAAACTAAAAAACATTTAATTAATTTAATTTTATAATTATTTTATAAAAAATGATTTACCTAATATCCAAAGTTCAGTTAATAAAAATAAAACGACAAACATTTTTAATGTTTGTCGTTTTTTAAATATGAAAAATTATTATATTATTTAAATAATAAAATTCGGCTTACTCCACTTTCAAATCCAATCCCAACTCTTCCAATTGTTCACCATGTATGGGCGAAGGTGCATCTATCATCACATCGCGTCCTTGATTATTTTTCGGGAAGGCAATGAAATCACGAATGGCATCTGCACCGTTCATCACCTGACACAGGCGGTCGAAACCAAAGGCGATGCCACCATGTGGCGGTGCGCCATATTCAAATGCACCAAGCAGGAAACCAAACTGTGCTTCGGCTTCTTCTTTGGTGAAGCCCAAGAGGTCAAAATTTCTACTTTGTAAGTCGCGGTCGTGGATACGTATAGAGCCTCCACCTATCTCTACTCCATTGATTACCAAGTCATAAGCGTCTGCGCGGAGGGCTTTCATGGTTTCGTGGTCGCCATTCAACATGCGTTCCACATCGTTCTTTTTCGGCGATGTAAAGGGGTGGTGCATAGCATGGAAACGCTCACTTTCTTCATCCCATTCGAGTAGCGGAAAGTCAACTACCCATAGCGGATTGAACTTCGTGCGGTCGCGCAAACCGAGTTCGTCGCCAAGATGCAGGCGGAGTTCGTTGAGTTGCTTGCGGGCTTTTTCTGTCTCGCCTGCCATGACGAGTATGAGGTCGCCGGGCTTGGCGTTCATCTTGTCTGCCCAAGTTTTGAGGGCGGCTTGGTCGAAAAATTTATCTACTGAGGACTTGAATGTACCGTCCTCATTGCACTTGACATAGACCAATCCTTTTGCACCAATTTGCGGTCGCTTGACAAATTCTGTGAGTGCATCCAACTGCTTACGAGTGTAAGTTGCCGCACCTTCGGCACAAAAGCCGACGACGAGTTCTACACTGTCAAAGACCTTAAAGCCCTTGCCTTGTGCCACATCATTCAGTTCCGAAAATTGCATTCCAAAACGAGTATCAGGCTTGTCGGAACCATACAATTCCATAGCATCGTCGTAGGTCATGCGAGGGAAATCTGCAAGGTCGAGGTCGAGCATGGTTTTGAATAAATACTTGGTCAAGCCTTCAAAAGTATTCAAAATATCTTCCTGTGTGACGAAAGACATTTCGCAGTCAATTTGCGTAAATTCGGGTTGGCGGTCGGCACGCAAATCCTCGTCGCGGAAGCATTTGACGATTTGAAAATATTTGTCAAAACCCGCTACCATTAATATCTGTTTGAAGGTTTGTGGCGATTGTGGCAAGGCATAGAACATACCTTGATTCATGCGGCTTGGCACTACAAAATCACGCGCACCTTCGGGCGTACTTTTTATCAAAATAGGTGTTTCTACCTCAATAAACTCATTGTCTGACAGGTACTTACGTGTTTCTACGGCAAGTTTTCCTCTGAAAATAATGTTGTTTTGTACGGGTTTTCGGCGGAGGTCGAGGTAGCGATATTTCATGCGAATGTCGTCGCCGCCGTCGGTTTCATCTTCTATGGTAAAAGGCGGTACTTTGGAAGCATTGAGGATGTTGAGCTGTGAGACTTCTATCTCAATATCGCCGGTAGGCATGTTGGGGTTTTTGCTGCTGCGCTCGCGTACTGTGCCTTTGATTTGTACGACAAATTCGCGTCCGAGCTTACGTGCACGTTCGCACAAATCCGCATCATCATCCATATTGAAAACAAGTTGAGTCATTCCGTAACGGTCTCGAAGGTCAATGAAAGTCATGCCGCCGAGGTCTCTGTTTTTGTTCATCCAACCGGATAATAGGACTTGTTGCCCTATGTGCGATGCGCGAAGTTCTCCGCATTTGTGCGTTCTGTACATGGTTAGTTTTTAGTTCATGGTTCATGGTTCATAGTTTTAAGACTAAGTAAAAACTCAGGCTTATTTTGTATATTTCTAAGAATTGGACTTTGGACAAAATGGGAACTAGGGAATTGGGAAATTAGGTTTACAATCGTAACTCGCTGATAATCAATTGAATGAATTTTGTTAATAAAATAAAACATGTAATTAATTATTTTTTGTAAAAAAAATAATAAAGTCCCGATAATTATCTGGATTACCTAATTTCCCAATTCCCCAATTTCCTCTGTCCAAAGTCTAACTAAGAACAAAGAACTTGAATAGTTAATAATTTTATTGTAACGAAATGTTTTTAAAAATGGTTCGGCAAAGGTAGGAAAGTTCAGACGTAAGTGCAAGCGCAAGTATCAAGCGTAAGTTCAAATTCAAGCATGAAAATATGTTGTTATTTGTATGCCAAGTCGTGTATTCTGCGTATCCACATATTTAGCGCAGGGAGCGAGGTGTGAATAAGTATCTAAAAACTATGAGGCTTTGTTCTCGTATCAAGTTGGTTGGAATACTATAAAGGGTATCTTGGCAGGGAGCCAGGCGAAAAGCGTTTTTTAAAATAAAAAAGACCTCGTTATTCGATTTGTGGTATTGTACGAGTAATGGTTTTGTAAATTGATTGGTTTATTTTTTCTCTATCAGATATAGCAATTCATCAAGTGAGATATTCAACACTTCACTTATTTCTATATTAGAAAATCCTTTCTTTTGAAGATTGAGAGCAGTCTGTTTTTGACTTTGCTCGAACTTATGAGTGAGTTCTTGTTTGTCTTCTTCAAACTTATGAGTGAGTTCCTGTTTGTCTTCTTCAAACTTATGAGTGAGTTCCTGTTTAGTTTCTTCGATTTTATGATTCAGCCTTTGTTCGGCTTCCTCAATACCTTGCCTTTTGGCATCTTGTATAATGACTTCTGCTATATCCATAGTTAGTTCGTTACCTAAAATAATATTTGTTTCTTCTTCAAATTTAAGGTTTATTTCTGGTTTTTCAAAATTTACATACTTCTTGATAAAGCCAAAAAGCACCCGAATATGCTCTGTATCGTAATTCAATTCCTTCAATCTTCGGACTAAACGAATCTTGAAACTATACAACTCGTCATCATTGGGTTTGTTTTTTTTCAAAGCATACCAAGCCACTTCCATGATGATAGCAAAAGGATTATCAGTATCCGCAAAATCTTCGGGTGTTTTTTCTGCCAATTTATAGGTATTAAATTTATAGGTCAATTCTGTACCCATAAATGAAGTATGATACTGTGTCGGGTGATCGGATTCATCGTTGGTCAAAATCGCCAATGCTGTAATGCGTTTTTGGAATTTATCAAATCCGCGATAATAATAAATGAACATCCGCTCCTCAAAGGTCAGATCATAATAGCCCTGTACTTCCAAATGTATCGAGACCCACTCCTCATTGCCCTCGTGGGTATATACTTTGGCGAGTTTATCCATGTACCGCTGATTACCTTTCGATTTTGGGCGAATTTCTACCAATTCTTTGTCCAAAAAATCAAAGCCCTTATCCAAGTCAAGCATTTGTATATACTCAGGAAAGAAAAATTCCAAAAATGCCGGAAAGAATTTTTCGATAATCACCTTCCACAAAGCGTCTCTCGATGTTTGTATGAGTTTCATTTTATAGAATTAATAAAAATCAATTTTATTTTTAATATAATTAAAAAAAACGTTGGACAAGATTTTTTACAGTGTATTTATTTCGCAAAACTTTGCACCCAATAATTAGGTGTTTCTCCTAGGTCTCCGATTTCGTAACAAGCTACATATTTCCATGTGGGGTTGAGTATGGCTTTGCGGTGGCTGTAGCCGGGAACACCCGAATCTACGAGTAGCAGCATGACGGATGCTTTGACTTCCTGCGGTCCGCCGATGAGGTTTTCATTGCCGTCTTCGAGTTGGGGGTCGTCGCGTGTGATGCGGTCCCAAGGATACAAACCGTCCTTGCTGACATAGGAAGGACTGCCGCTAGTGAGGAGTTCGATGCCATGTTTTTGGGTGGTCCAATAGAGAGTTTCGCGGGGCTGTAAGGCGGACATCGGGTTGGTGAGTTGCAGTTCCCGAATGAGGTCGTCGGCAGCACGGAGTTCTGTTTTAGCATAGTCGGGGTCGGTGTATGGAATGACTTTTACTCTTTCTTTATAGGCTTCTACCTGCTTGATATAAGCACGCGGATTGGAACGAATAAGATTGATTTCACGCACCATATCTTTCTCTCTATCAGTCATATAGCTGATGTCGCGTGCGCTGTCAATATTGCCACCGACAGTAGGCGGCGGACTGATGTTTCGGGGTCGGGGCAAGGTACTTGGCTTGACTCTTGGGGCAGTATCTATGGCTAATGATGTGTTGGTTTCGACATCAGTTTTTTGTGTCGGCGATGTTTCGGTAACGCTTATTTTGTTTGATTTTTCCCACTGTGCATCACCCTGACCTTTGACGTTAATTATGGTTGTTTCATTGCCTTTGGTGTCTTCGTAAACACTGGTTTCGGTAGTGATGACTGTACCATCGGGCAATTTTTCGGTTTTGATAGTAGGAGCTTGAGTAACGATTTTACGCTCTGTCGGAGCTTGATTGGTGCTGGACAAAGGCTTTGATTTTTTTTTGCCAATCTCAAGTGGCGTACAGGCAGATACTGCCATAATAATTGTAAAATATATTATTTTTTTCATTGTTTCAAAGTTTTACTGTTGTATTGCTGTATTGTTTTATTGATGTTTTAAAGTGTGACATTCATTTAAAATGTAATGATTCATAGTATTGATTCACTATTAAAGCATTTCAACATTATCGCATTCTATCATTCAATATTAGCGTGAAGCGCAACGTACACAGCGCGAACTTTCGGGCATGAGCATGATGCGTTTGGGTTGAATGGGGCGTTTGCAGATACTGCATATTCCTAAATCGGGGCTGTCAATATTCGCAAGGGCGTGTTGGAGTTTACCGAGTTTGCGACGCGCTGTACGCAAGGCTGCCTCTGCAACACTTTTATTATTAATGGCATCCATACGGGTGATTCTACCCAAAGAGTTTTCAGGCGATATAGGTTTGCTCAACTCTACCAAGTCTTCTATTTTTAAGTTGGTATCTGCAATCTCCTTTTCGATTTTTTCTTTTAATGCCGCTCTTTCTTCTGTTGTCATTTTTTACGTGTGATGTACTGATGTGCTGACGTACTGATGTATTTAATTAATTGAATTACAAAGATAAAAGAATATCAGGAATGTTTTTGTTTAAAAAACAGCGGATTATCACTTGCTATTACAGGCTTATTGTTTTTAATATTTTTCCAATGATGTATATCGGGGCGGCAATGATGAGAAAAGAGATTTCTATAAGTGGTTTAATGATACTCAATATAAGGGTCGTCATCAGACCTGCCAATAGGAAAGCTAAGGCAATTTTTGGTGCGTATCCACAATGTTTGTGTATTAATTTGAGTGGTAGCTGCGTGGGAGAAATAGCTGCATTGCGGAGGCAATATTGTCTGAAGTCGCTATCTTGACGAAATGCGGGAGTTTCCATTGGGTGTTGGTCATAAGCTATCTGATTGGCTGCGAGGTATCCTTTTTTTAATATATTTTTAAAAAATAATTGAAAATACTCGGCAAGATAATACACCATAAAACCCCGCAAAAAACCAAGCCCTTTACCCAAATCCTGATATTGAAGTACATGGAATCCTTCGTGAATGATGGTTGATAATCCGCTAGGCGTATTGGGTTGATAATTAGCAAAATAAGCGTGTATTTTTTGTGTGTGCCAAGTGGCGGGTAGTACAATGGCGTTGGCAAAATTGCCGTTCATAAACCAAGGCAAACCTTCATAAAAACGAACTTTCTGCCAGTTGATAGTCGGATAAATACTTTGCAGTAAAGCATAAATTTCCGCATTGGGTTTTATCTCTTTCGGAAATACCCAACGGTACATGGTGGTCGCTATACGAAGTACCTGTGTTGATATTTTTGGTGAGCGATTCATTTTTATAATATTTTGCTTCGCAAAATATATACCGAATCTTATTGAAAATTCCAAATGGCAAATTTCAATCTAAGTCACTTGACTGCAAACCCCGTACCGACGACTTTAGCCGTCGCAGGAGTGAAAATAAAATTCACCTGACGGCTAAAGTCAACCTGTGCGATTAAAATAGTAAGGGGTGGAATTTCGCTTTATGTCGTTCAAGATGCGTTAGCATCGACCCTGTTTGTAGCAAAAAACCAAGCAAAACTTATCAAGGTGCGTAGCACCGACACCGTTAAATGTACA
>CALIZI010000285.1 GCA_938028705.1 uncultured Saprospiraceae bacterium
TGAGTCTACATTAAGAATAAGAAAAAACGATTTTAACAAAATTTAATTTCGCATTATATTAAAATTTAATTTTTTAATTAAAAAAATAATTAAAATAAAATTATGTAGATAGTTAAATATTAATTTTTTACATTTTTCTTATTGCAATTTTTTAATATAAAAATAAAATTTTAACTTTTTTGAATTTCTATACTTTCTAATGTGGACTCAATGTTATATTTTTAAAATTTTTAAAATCAAATTATTGTTAAAAAATATTCACGTTATACACTTTTACATTTATTATTTTACATTACAATAACGATTTTCACCTTATAGTACAGATGAGCGAATAAATTTGAATAATGAACATGGGAATATCGAATGTCGAACAAGGAATATCGAATGTCGAAGTACAGATAGATATAGAATGTTGTAAATTAGTATTTTAAAACGACATTTTTATACTTCATAATTCGATATTCATTATTCAAAAAAAATCGTTGGTTTTTGTATTAAATTTATTAGATTACCAAATATGATAATTGCGAATCCGATATATGATGTTGTCTTTAAACGATTGATATAAATTTTATAAAAATGACCATTCCACAACAAGTCAAAGAAAAAGTACAAGCGATTGACAGTCAGGCAGAAGTAATTTTGTTTGGTTCTCGTGCGCGTGGCGATGCGCGAGCGGATTCGGATTGGGATTTTTTGATTTTATTGGAAAAACCCGTTTCTTTTGAAAAAGAAAAAAGTATCCGACGAAAAGTTTACGAAATTGAGCTTGAAGTAGATGAAGTCATCGCAACGGTCATTGAAGGCAAATCTCACTGGAAAATGCTGAAAGTGACGCCATTCTATAAAAATGTTCAAAAAGATGGTATTCACGTAACATGAGTTATTCAAAAAAAGAACTTGCAGATTATCGACTCAAACGTGCAAATGAGACGATAGAAGAAGCGGCATTATTGATGCAAGCCGAACATTGGAATGCAGTAATCAATCGGCTGTACTATGCTTGTTTTTATGCAGTTTCTGCCTATTTGGTTTTAGAGGAAATTCATGCAAGCACTCATGCCGGAACAAAAATTCAATTCAATAAAACACTCATCAAAACCGAATTACTTAATTTGGAACATCGCGACCTCTACGACGATTTATTTAATTTCAGAAATAAAGCCGATTACAAAGATTTTACAGAATTTACCAGAGAACAAGTCACCCCGCTACTCCCCCAATCCCAAACCTTCATTCAAGCCATTTCTCAACTCATTAACAAAATCGAATAAGTACGAATTTGGTGTTTTTTTTCATAAATTTACAAGATGACCATTCCACAACAAGTCAAAGAAAAAGTACAAGCCATTGACAGTCAGGCAGAAGTAATTTTGTTTGGTTCTCGTGCGCGTGGGGATGCGCGGGAAGACTCGGATTGGGATTTTTTGATTTTATTGAGTCGTCAATTGGATATAACAGAAAAGGATTTGATAAGAAACGGTATTTACAGAATAGAACTTGAAGTCGGGCAAATCATCACACCAATGTTTAGAGAAAGACAATGGTGGGAAATGTTTAAGCTATCTCATTTTCGTCAAAATGTTCAACAAGACGGCATTCGTATTACATGAATCATTCAAAAAAAGAACTGTCAGAATTCAGACTTAATCGTGCAAATGAAACGATTGAAGATGCGGTTTTTATGTCAGAAAAAAAACGTTGGAATACAACAGTAAATAGGCTATATTATGCTTGCTTTTATGCTATTTCAGCCTATCTCGTTCTACATGACATCAAATCAAAGACACACAAGGGAGCAAAAACTCAATTCAATAACGAACTCATCAGAGCCGGAAAACTAAGTGAGGAACATGGTGAGCTTTATAATAAATTATTCGAATTCAGACATGATGCCGACTACGAAGATTTCATAATATTTACAGAGGAAGAAGTTGCTCCATTAATTTTCCAAACCCAAGCCTTTCTCCAAGCCATTTCCCAACTCATCAAAAGCACAAACGATGAGTAATTTCCTCCGCTTCATCCGTTTTCCCAACCTCATCATCGTCGGCTTGACGCAATACCTGATGCGCTATTGCATCCTCCAACCTTTCTATAATCAACTGAATATCAGTCCTTCATTGGATGCTTTTCATTTCTTTTTATTGGTACTGACCACGATGCTGATAGCGGCGGGTGGCTACGTCATCAACGATATTTACGACTACGATATTGATAAAATCAACAAACCCGATAAGGTCTTTGTCGGGCGGATATTCGGGCTGCGAAATGCGTGGCGGATGTATGCCTGGCTCAATATTGCGGGGATTGCGATTGCGCTATACGTGGCGTGGCGGGTGGGTGATATGCGACTGGCTTTGTTGTTTCCGGCGGCGGCTGTGCCACTGTGGTTGTACTCGCGCCAACTGAAAAAAACCGCACTGATGGGCAATGTCGTGGTGTCGCTTTTTTGTGCTTTGGTGGCTTTGTTGGTGCTGTTTGCGGAGCGCAATGCCTTTCTGCAAATCGCCCAAACGAATAAAAAATATGGCGAATATGTCTTTTACCTCTTTTGGGGCTATGCTGCCTTTGCTTACCTCTCCACGATGTTCCGCGAAATCGTAAAAGACATGGAAGATGTGGAAGGCGATACCGCCAATGGCTGTCGCACCATGCCCGTCATCTGGGGCATCGCGGCGACGAAAAATATCGCAGGTGGCTTCGGACTGGCACTCGCCGTCACCCTCATCGTACTGATGCGCTGGCAATGGCAAAACTTCGACTGGCACTGGCTCGGTATGCTCTATACTTTTGTGCTGATTTTTGTGCCTGTTTTGTTGGCACTTTTATTATTGTCATTTGCGAAAACGAAAGCGGATATGCACCGATTGAGCGGCTTCCTCAAACTGATTATGCTGACGGGGTTGTTGTATTTGCCGGTGTTTTGTGGCTTGTTTTTGTGGAAAATGTAGTGGCACACCCGTACAGGCGATTTCAATCGCCATGTCTCATTTACATTTACAAAATATTAAAAATAAACGTTTTACGAATTTTGATTATGCCTAACATGGTGATTAAAATCGCCTGTACGGTGGCTCATTTGGTCAACATAGATAGCAAGTCTTCTAAGGGTTCTTCAATATTTAATTTTTCGACTTTTTCGTAGAAAGCCTCTTTGGTGATGGGCGTATAGTTTTGTTCCTGAATCAAATCTTCTACGGTGAGTTGCTTGCGGGTGGGTTTGATGACCTTGTTGAGTACATCCTTCGCCGAATTGAGTTGCGCTTCTATGTCGGACAAAGTTTGCTCGTTATCCAACGCAGATATACGCTGAATTAAACGCAATTTTTTAGCTTGAATATTTACGGTCATCGCTGATTTTTTTTGTAAAATAATAGCATTTGCGGGAGTTTTGCAAATTACTGTACTGACGACTTCAGCCGTCAGGTGGCTACCCGCGACGGCTGAAGTCGTCGGTACGGGGTCACATTGTCACCATGACATCCTACGACTACGACAGCAACCGCTTCGCCTCCGCCAAACTCTCCGGCTTACCCACATCCAACCACATATCAGCATCATGCGGATAGGCTTTTAAGGTATGATATGGTACAAGATTCAAGTAGGTTTCGATGATAGAAAATTTACCTGTTTCGCGCATCACATCAAATATCGTAGGGTTGATGACCTGAATACCGCTAAAGGCAAAAGGACGTAAATCAGCCGTCGAATCGCTAGGCAGACGTACTTCATTGGTCTTTACATTTTTCCAACCTTGCAGGGTATTTTCATCATCAAAAAGCAAGTAGCGCGAGGTCTCGCGGGTACGTGTGGCGAGTGTGGCGATTGCCCATGATTGAAGGTGGCTACGGTACAATTTACCCAAATCCATATCTGTAATTACATCTACATTACAGACCAAAAACGGCTGTCCGTCATCAAAAAACCAAGCGGCTTTTTTCAATCCGCCGCCTGTTTCCAACAGCGCATCACGCTCATCGGATATGGCGATATTTATACCGAAATTATTTTTTTCTTTTAAAAAATGAATAATCGTTTCCGCAAAATGATGTACGTTGATAATGATGTCTGTACAACCATATTTCATCAGTCTTCGGATGCAAATTTCTAATAGCGGTACGCCATTGACTTCGACCATTGCCTTGGGTTTGTCGTTGGTCAGTGGTGCAAGGCGAGTGCCTAATCCTGCGGCAAATATCATAGCTTTCATCTGTGATAGTGTTGAAGTATTGTCGTAACGAGATTTTACAAGTCACTTCGTGGATTTCTATGTTATCTTTTTTTAATAAAAATATATTTCTAATTCTTTATTTGGTAAGGGGTTTGCAAACATTGAACTAATTGGTAAATTTGAACGCTTTACTTTTAACGACTCTTGATTTTTGAATACGACTTCATACCTTGCTGATTTTGGTACATTAATAATGAAAATTCTCTTTGCTCTTTTTCTAAATACAAAAGATTGAACTGGCAGAAATGTTCTTTTACATTTTATTACATCTTGAGTTTCTATATTTTTTATTAAGATAAAAAAATCACCCAATTTGACTCCCCAACCACCAAGAATATCAATTCTATATTTACCAGCTTTCAAGTCAATTTGTTCCCCTATACTGTTTATATTTATTAGCCTTTTCATTTCTTAAAATATAATCTATTTATAAAATCGTAATACGCTAATTCACCCAATTTTTACGTTCTTGTTCTACATGTTCAACTTGCACGTTCACATCGTATTTTTCTTTCAAATGTTTTGCTAATGTGTCTGCACTATACACCGAACGATGTTGCCCGCCTGTACAGCCAAAATTAACCGCCAAATGCGTAAAATTACGGCTCAAATACATCTCCACCGAACTATCAACTATCGAAAATACATGATTTAAAAATGACAGTATATCAGACTTTTCTAAAAGGAATTGTTGGACAGGTAAATCGCGTCCGGTGAGTTTTTTGTAGGGTTCGTAGCGTCCGGGATTGTGTATAGCACGACAATCGAATACAAAGCCGCCGCCATTACCCGAAGTATCGTCGGGAATGCCGCGTTTGTAGGAAAAACTTTTGATACTGACGGTAAGATTTGTCTTTTCAGGCAATGGTTTTGGTGTAGAAAAACTCAAAACTGTATCAGATTTCAACATACGTTCCAACGCATTTCTCAACACAGGCAAATCGGGCAATGGTGCATGTTCCAACAGCCAAGTCAGATTTTTAAGTGCAAAGGAAATACTCGTAATAAAGTGCATTCGCTTTTCGTACAAACCCCGAAAACCATAAGCCCCCAAAACCTGTAAACAACGCACCAATACATACGAATAATATTTTTGTATAAAAATATTTTTATCAATATCAATGTATTGTGAAGCCGTTTGTATATAAAAATCCAACAACTCTTCACGCAGCGAATAGGGTAAATCAGCTTTGGCTTGCCACAAGAGAGAAGCCACATCATACTGCAAAGCCCCTTTTCTACCCCCTTGATAATCAATAAAATACAGTTCATCATTGTGTAACATAATATTACGGGACTGAAAATCTCGAAAGAGAAAGTAGTCGCTATCTGTTGCCAGTAAATCATCTGCAAAGGCGTGAAAATTATCTTCAAGGGCTTGTTCGTTAAATGTAGTTTTAGTTAATTTTAAAAAATAATACTTAAAATAATTTAAATCCCAAAGTATAGATTGACGGTCAAAAGTTGACTTGTTGTAACACAAATCATAATCTAATTCCTTGCCGCCTTCTATTTGCAAAAAAGCTAATTGTGTTAAGGCTTTTTTGTAGAATGGAATCACTAAATCGGGGAAGGTATTTGCCTTACGTGCTGCTTGCAATTGATGGAACAAGGTGCTGTCACCCAAATCCTGCAAGAGGTAAATATGTTGCAACAAATCTTCATTATATATTTGTGGTACACATATATTTTTATCATAAAAATGTTTGGTAAAACCAATAAAAGCCCTATTCTCGCGTTCATCGGGATTATACGCACCAATGGCAGTGCGGGTTGCACCATGCAAACGAAAATACTGACGGTCGGAACCGGAACGCGGCAGGGTATCTATTTTTTGTACGGCTTCATTTGCCCACTGCTTAAATAAGGCAGATAGGGTGGATATTATCTCTTTATTTGTCATTAATAATTACACTTTTTTTAAATACATTTATTCTATCTTCAACCTCAACGGGAATTTCGCCATGTTCGACCCAAGCATGAATACTGCCACCGTATTGCATATTCAAATACGTGGCACTTGCTTCAAAAGGAACGGTAAATCCTTCCGGTAAATCATCGTCAGAACCACATGAAATCAGATACATCATTTTTCCTTTTAAGGCTCTGCCCAAATCTTTTCGGATGGTCAGAAGGTCAGTTATCCGGTCAAAAAATGTTTTGAGTATCGCACTCATCGCATACCAATATACGGGTGTGGCAAATATGATGGTATCATACCTGATCATGCGCTCGGCAAGTTGGAGAAAGTCATCGTCTGTATGCCGATTATCGTAAGTATAGTAATGGATATTATACTCATTGAGGTCAATGATGTCAAAGGCGGTATCCTTAAAAATAGTCTCCACGAGCAGTCGCGTATTGCCCTCACTGCGCGAACTGCCCAATATCACAAGTGGTTGGTTCATGGATAATTTTGTTGTAAATTGTGCAAATTTAAGAAATATTGTCATCGAACATTGAGCATTTACCATTTATCATAACTTAATAATATCATGTTCGATTTTTATTTAATGTAATTGGTGTCTGCATTTGAATTTGGGCTAAAACTCGTCTGACATTTAAACTCTACCTAAAAAATATGAGATCATCGGTGAATTTTGAAAATGTCTGACGAGTTTTAGCCCAAATCTGGAAAAATATTTTACTTTATATATATATACTTTTAAAACATGATATTGTCAAGATAAAATGTCGAAACGGTCAACACATATACATACAAAAATGATTCGGGAAAAAGCCCTTGAATTGGGTTTTATGCACTTGGGCGTGGCAAGGGCAGAACCGATGGACGAGGAAGCCCGACGACTGGAAGCATGGCTGAATCAGGGGCATCATGGGAAGATGTCGTATATGGCAAATCACTTTGATAAACGGGTTGATCCGACAAAACTGGTGGATGGTGCGAAGTCGGTCATTTCACTTACGTATAATTATTTTACAGATACGAAACAGACCGACGAAACCGCTCCGAAAATCAGTCAATATGCTTACGGACAGGATTATCATTTTGTGATTAAGCGTAAATTGAAAGACTTGTTGGCGTATATCCGTGAGGAAATCGGTGAGGTCAACGGGCGGTGTTTTGTGGATAGTGCGCCGGTGTTGGAACGCGATTGGGCAAGGCGTAGCGGTGTGGGTTGGGTCGGTAAACATACCTTATTATTGCATCCGAAAGTGGGTTCATATTTCTTTTTGGCAGAGCTGATTATTGACCTCGAACTGACGACCGATGACCCGATACGTGACCACTGCGGCACTTGTACCCGCTGTATTGATGCTTGTCCGACGGAGGCGATTTCGCCACAAGGCTATGTGTTGGATGGCAGTAAATGTATTTCTTATTTGACGATTGAATTGAAGGAAGCGATACCCCTAGAGTTTAAGGGTAAAATGGAAGGTTGGATGTTTGGTTGCGATATTTGTCAGCAGGTGTGTCCCTGGAATCGCTTTGCAAAACCGCACCAAGAACCCGCCTTTGAACCTCATCCTGATTTGCTTGATATGACGAAAACCGACTGGACGGAAATTACGGAGGAAGTATTCAGAAAAGTGTTTAAAAAATCGGCGGTGAAACGTACCAAATACGCAGGACTGAAACGAAATATTGAGTTTGTGACGAGTAGAAAGTGAAGAGAGTAGAGAGTTTGTATGTCAGACGAGATATTCAGCTATCCACATATTGGGTTAGGATGCTATGCGAGAACATTTTTTACTATAAAAAAAGACCTCGTTAGTTCGATAAAAGGTTCTTGAAAATGTGTAACTTTTTGGTATGTTTAGAAAAGTAGTTGACACTTTATTACGGATAAAAATGATGTACCCCGTTTACTGAATTTTTCGAGTTTAGTAAACGTATAGCGTATTACCAATATTAGTAAATATATAAATATCAGTGTTTTATGCACGTTTACTAAATGCTTTGAAGTTTAGTAAACGGGGTTTTTAAATATTGTTTTTATTTCAAAATGAAGTCAAAAAAGTGTAAACTACTTTTCTGCAAAATTTAAGTATGTTATTTTTTTTTAAATATGTTTTATTTTTATAAAAAAGTCATTTTCCAGCTCTTACGCATTACATTTTAAATCGCACGCCAAGTCTAAAATTCAAATGATGTGTGGCAGATGCTACACGCCCGTCCGAGAAACGAAGTGTGCCTTCATGTCTTTCATTGATGCTGCGATATACGGTATGTGTACCCGAATTGGCGAGTGCTGCCAAGTCGAGGGCAATCGGCATAGTACAGAGATTGATTTGGATGCCTGCTCCGAGACCTGCATTGAAAGACGTGCCATGAAACTTGGTAGTATTATCAAAAAGTGAGGTATGTTCTACTGCCATTCGTGTACTGAAAAATGACGTGCCACCCAAGCGACCTTCGACATAAGGATTGAACCACGCCTGCTTGAAAGCCCTGTACCGCACTGTGGTATGATAGCTCAAATAACAATCTTCTTCATATAATTCAATAAACTCATTGGGATGACCCTCATCAAAGAGTTCGTACATAAACTCATCGTCAAAAAACATGGCTACACCGAGTTCGCCACCTACACTGAGGCGACTTTCTTTGATGTCGCGCATATAATCGAAAGATATGCCTTTGGGTGTCCTGTCAAGGTTGTCTTTGAAACCTTGCAAAGGCGCAGCAAGATTAAAGTTTGTACCAAAAGAAGCACGGGATTGTGCTTGCATCGCACAAAAAGCGATTACACAAAGCGAAATAGATAATATATATTTTTTCATAGTAAAATTGTTTTAAACTTTGAAATAAGAACAATCGGAAAACCCGATGGCTATACGAAGATATGCTTTTTTTTGGGCAAGTCAAAATCATTTTTCGTCTATTTCCGCTTTAATTTTTAATACTTCTTCTACGGAAATTCCAGCTATTTTGGCTATTTCGGTAGCTGGCATAGATGTGGAGGAAATAAGGTTGCGGATGATATTTATTCTTGCTTTTATCTGCGCTTCCGCTTCTTTTTTTTGTAATTCCGCTTTCTTTTTTTGCGCTTCCGCTTTCTTTTTTTGCGCTTCCGCTTCCTTTTTTTGTAATTCAACTTCCGCTTTCATAGCATGTACTTCCGCTTTATCTAATACGAGATATTGATATTCATCTGTCATATTTTTCTGTTTAAATTCTTGATGCGCCTCTCTTTCAAATTTCTGTTTAATTTTAGGCGGGAGATACATCAAAATATTTATAAATTGGAAAAGTTCTCTTATATATTCTTTTGGATAGCCACGCTCAAATGCCAACCTAAACAACTTCAACTTAAACTTCCGCCGCAAGTCAAAATCATTTTTAGTTTGGTTGATATACTTGCAGGTCAAAATAACAAGTGCAAATATATTATCGGATTTCAGTAACTCATCTTCATCGGCATCACGCACGAGATAGGTATTGAATTCATATACCAATCTTGTACCTCTAAAATCGTACACATAGCGGTCGTGTGGTGTGGGTATGCGGTCACTCGCATAAATGACAAGTGCCGTAATCGCCTTACCTTTGCTGTCAAAAATCCGGTAAAAATATTTGAAGTTTTTCTCCGGAAAATTGGCTTTGAGTTGCGATTCTACTTCTACATGAAAGAAGATATGCTCGTATTCACCGTTTTTCATCGGCACTTTGAACAATTTATCTATCGACATGCGCCCTTTGGCGGTTTGTTCGGGCATAATTTTCGCTAATTCCTCCTTCAAAAATTCAGGTGCTTTACTGAAATCTATATCCGCTGCCAATTCAGGCATGACAAATTTCGTCATTGGCTCAAAAAACACCTCGACAATATTTTTCCATTGTCCGTCATAATCAATATAGGGTGTTTGCGATTGGTTTTCGGATTCATCCATCTTAACTTTTTTAATTTTAAAATTATTTATCATTAATATTTTTAAAAATATTAAATTATTTTTTTAATAAAAAATATTTTAATAAATAAAATTTTGATTAAAATTAAAATAATTATAAATACACAAGTCAAGATTTACATTCAAAAATACTAAAAATTTTGATGACATCAAAATGCCACCACCACCCCAATCGTCGGCAGTGTCGTTCCTGTATCGGATGACAAAAATTTTGTTTGGTAAGACAGTGGATTATTTGGGTCAATGATTGGATTACCCGCCTCATCTCTTTGCAGCAGCAGAATATCTTGCGAGACGGCACTTCCGTAAGCATTTTCAATATCCAAGTATAAATTTAAGCTCCATTTTTTGAAAAACCACTTTTTATCTACCCGAAAATCAAGGGTACTTATACCTTCATATCTTTCGGTATTCAAGCGGTTATAATCCAACAAACCTACGCCGCGTACTTCCCAATTTTGGATAAGTGCAGAGCGCGACACATCGAAAGGCGTATAAGGCAAGCCCGACTGCAAACGCCAGTTGATACCCACCTCCCAGTTGCGTGCAAATCGCTTGCCACCGGTCAGGTTGACGGTGTGTCGGCTATCCCATGAGGACGGCACGAAATCACCGTTTTTGTCTTCAAATTCGCTCCAACCAAGTGTGTAAGAAACAATACCGTAGAAACCTTTATAGAGGCGTTGTTGGAACAAAAATTCCAGCCCATAAGTGCGTCCTTGCTTGCTCGAAGTCGTGGGTTCATTACCGATTACACCGAAGTCGCCACCGAGATTCGCAAGGTTCAAACTATCCCGAATCAAGAAGGGGTAATTATCATATAATTTATAAAAACCTTCCAAAGTTATCTTAGAATCCGTCGCAGTATTGAGTTCTACACCTCCCACAACATGTGTGTTGCGGATGTACGATACGCCGTTTTCTTTATTAATCAAATCACCGGATTCGTCCTTATAACCCATAATCGTATAAGGCGGTAATTGGTAATAAATGCCCGTATTGAGGTTCACAGAAAACCGCTCGGTGAAGGCATAAGCCATTGAAATACGCGGTGATAATTGCTCCAGCGGATTGCTCATGTCATCCGAATAACTGTTGCCATCGGTGCGAAGTCCGAGCGATAAAACAAGGCGGTCATCGTTCCATTTTTTACTCAACTGACCAAATAATCCGTATTTATGAAATTCAAATGCTGACGAATAATTAACGGTAAACGGACCTGCAGGCGTACTGATTCGATTGAGGGTTTTGTTATTATATTTTGCAAATTCGTAATTTGTGCCATAGGTCAATTTGAAGCCATTAAAGGTACTCGTATGCTCTACCCTAAATTTATTTTCAATCTCCTGCGAGCTATAATCTAAAATAAGATTTTCGTCAGTTTCAATATTATTTTCATATTTAATGGCGGTATTATTCAGCATATTTCTACTCAAAACAAAAGTCCAATAACCATTTTCTGCATAGCGTTTATATACAAATCCATTGGTATAATTCCATTGTTCATTGACGGGCAGATTATCCAATAAATACTGTTCAGGTTCTACGGCATCGCGATCTTCTTGTGTCGGGTCTTCAATGTCTGTCAATCGGCTGTATCCTCTGTCGAGGTTGAGCGAAAAAAGGTCGATAGCTCCCAATCCAATAAAGGTTAATTCATTTTTTTGGTCAAATCTTGTTTTGGTTTTAATTTGAAAATCATTATAAGTAGGCAGGAAAGGCAGACCAATCGCTTTAAATAAAAGTTGCAAGTATGATTGCCTTGCCGAAGCTAAGAATGTGGTCTTTTTACCTATCGGACCTTCCAAAGTCAGCCCCGTATCGCTTGCGCCGATGGTTGCGGTAAAACCCAATCTGTCATCGCGTCCGTCTCTTTGTTTGAAATTAAAAACGGAGCTGAGGGCATTGCCGCGATTGGCAGGAAATGCACCGCTGAAAAAATCAACTTCCCGAATAAAATCTACATTAATCAAACCCACCGGACCGCCGGAGGCGCCTTGCGTAGCAAAGTGATTGATATTGGGAACTTCTACATCGTCGAGGTAAAAACGGTTTTCATTGGGTGCGCCACCGCGTATGAGGAGGTCGTTGCGAAAAGAGGAGGCGGAAGTCACACCGGGCAGCGATTGGACGACCTTAGAGATGTCGCGTCCGCCACCGGGATTGCGCTGTATTTCGGCTACACCGATGGTGCGTAAAGAGACCGGACTTTCTTCGGTTTTTTTGAAGGGCGAAGCACGTACTACCACTTCTTCGAGGGCAGTGCTGGCTTCTTCGAGCGCGAAATCTGCCTTAGCGGGTTTGGAGTTGGAGACTTGTATTTCGTAGAGCGTTTTTTCGCTGAATCCGACATAGGAGACCACGACATTATACAAGCCCGGCTTCAATCCCGTAATGCTGTAATTGCCGTCCAAATCCGTTGTCGCACCTGTACTTGTGCCTTGTATGACGACATTGGCAAACATTGCCGGTTCGTTGTTGATACCATTATATACACGACCTTGTACGATACCACCACCACCTGTAACATCGCCCGAATTGGTGCTGACGGGTGGAGTGCTAACAGGTGTTTCGGGTATTTCGACGACTGGTTCGGAGCTTGTGTTTGTAGTTGTGATTTGAGGATTTTGGTCACGAAAGATAAGTTGTTCGGAGTTTATGGTTTCTTCATCGGTATCGGCGGGTATCATGCGCTCATTTCCATTTTCATCTGTCACCTTCATTTCTGTTATGGTGCGCCTGACCACAGATACATCAATAATGGTATCGTAAGTGATGATTTCTTTTTCGTTAGAGTAGTCTTGCGCTTTTATTTGAACATTAAAGGCGAAGAAAAGGCTGAGAAGAACTAAATAGTGTTTCATCTGTAATGGCAATATCATTTCAAAATCAATATAAAATATTAATTTTGAAAAATTTATATAATAAATTATTTTTAAATATTATTTTATTTAAATATTTTTAAAATAATAAAAATTCACAAATAATGTATAACAGTGAATGTATGATTTTGTTATGAAAATCATTATAAAGAAGGTTGGAATAGATTTTTAAAGGTATTAGGTTACCTGTCTAAGCTTGCTCAAAATTGAGTTTCCTTGTAGCGGCTGTCTTTATGCCGAAAGGTTTGAAAAACCTTTAACTCACGTATATTCGTTGCCAACGGAATACTCTCTTGTCTCGACTCAACCGTGGGCAGCTAAAGACAGCCCGTACTACTACATTACGCATGTGCCTCACATAAGGAAAATACATGATTTAAAACGCTTGTTAAAATTTCAATATCGCTAATACCTACGGGAGTCGGATGACGAGTGAATATATCGTTTTCCAACTTACCAAAATACCAGTTGTCTCCGGTAGTTACGATAGCATGAATGGGAATGTCGTTGGTTTCATTCATCAAACGGGCAGCTACCATTTGCATGAGTGCATCAAACCAGCCTTGTTCTACTTTTTCGTCTTTGGCTTTTACTGTGGTTAATAGTGGTTTTTGTAGGACTTTTAAGCCGGTTTTGTCTTTTGCGGCAATGATGTAGTCAGGATAAAGGTTGAAATCCTGAACTTTTATATTTGGGTGGCTAAACAATGTAATTTTCGAGTGCCTTCTCCATGCTTCATACAGAAAAGGTACGATTATAAATTCTGCGCTGAAAAATTCTTTATCTGCTTGTCCACGATTGACCAATGAGAAATCAAGTTTATCTAAGAAGTATTGTTCCAGTTTTATTTTTGTAATATTTTGATAATCAATGAATTTATCGTACCTAAATTGTAGTTCGTAAGCATCCAAAATTTCTTTAGCACTGGAAAAATTATTATTCATCACCGATATTTTTATACAAATTTAGCCAAATTCAAGCTAAAAATAAAACGGTGAATGGATGATTTTATTATGAAAACCCTTTGAAATACAGGGAAAGAATACATTTTGAGAATTTTGATTTGTAAAAACGAGGCAAACTGTTCCTATGAATATTCAAAATTAGCCTGCATCTTTGACTTGTTATTGATTTTTGAAACTTTGGACATCGGGTAATCAGGTAATTCGTTAATTAGGCTAATTCGCTAATTATTAATAAATGATCACATTGAAATTTAGTCATTTTTATAATAATGAAAAAATACGTCTATTCAAGTAGAATCGTAAATGAATTAACCTGATAAACTAATTAACTGATAAACCGATAAACCATTCCAACCACATCATTATGAAAAAGATGAAACAACTTGGATGCTATGTAGCTTTATTTTTTATGACTTTAGGCACTTATCATGCACAGGCTCAAATGCAAGTAGATGAAGTGAAGGTGACTCATTCAAGCAAAGAAACGGATGACTCGAAACGAATTATTGCTGACATTCAATTATCGCCTATTCCTGCAAAGGATGTCCTCAACCTTCAATTCCAAACTCGACAAGCAACCTCAATTCATATTCAGATTAGCAGTATCATGGGGCGCATCATTCACGAAAAAATAATAGCAATAAACGATGGACTTCATACTAAAACGTTCAACATTGAAAACTTCCCAAGAGGTACTTATTTTTTGAGTATAGGTACAGGACAACACACACAGACAAAACGATTTGTAAAACGATAATTTAACCCAATTTTTTAGGCACTACGGTAAAAAGTGTGGGTCGGTGAAATTCTCTTTCATATTTAACTTCGGAATTGACCTGAAAGCTATAAGGTTTCCGAAAACCTTATAGCTTTGATAGCCGGACTTTACGCTTACCCATACTTTTCACCGTAGAGCCA
>CALIZI010000286.1 GCA_938028705.1 uncultured Saprospiraceae bacterium
GTAGCAACTCTCTAAGGTTTTTTTTTGACCGACGGTCTACCACTGCCGACTCAACAGCTTCTGTAATGAAGTCTATAAATTTTTCCATAGCGTAAATTTTCTATAAATTTACGCAATTAATTTTTATCCGTAGTTTTCAAAATCTTTGTTTTTCGGCTTGTTTTAATTGTAGTTGTTCATTAACGTCCGGCATATAAAATGCTTCATCAGATTCATACGGATGGGGAAAATCTCCCATAAACATTTGCCCAAAAAGTGTGATTGCCAGCAAATTACAGATAACAAATAGAGTTGCTTTTTTCATTTTATAAAAAAATTAATATGTTAAAAAAGTGTGTGGTTGCAAACCTATTGTTGTGATTATGAGTAGCTTCTACGTGTAGATTGGTTACAAAGTTACAAAAAAAAGCCCACTCCAAAGAGCAGGCTTCTCCATATACCGGAAGTTCCGGTTTTGATAAATCTTATAATTGGTGAATTGATAAATTAGTTAGAAAAATTCGCACAGCGAAAATTAATCATTAACCGTTCACCATTAATCATTAATATCTGTAATATTCCGGCTTAAACGGACCTTCAGCTTTTACGCCCAAGTAATCCGCTTGGTCTTTCGACAGTTCTTCCAGTTCGACATCGATTTTGGCGAGGTGCAGACGGGCTACTTTCTCGTCGAGGTGCTTAGGAAGCATATAGACTTTATTTTCGTACTTGTCGCTGTTTTGCCACAGTTCGAGTTGCGCCAAAGTCTGATTGGAAAATGAATTGGACATCACAAATGAAGGGTGTCCTGTACCGCAACCCAAATTCACCAAACGACCTTCTGCCAAGATGATAACGTCTTTGCCGTCCACTGTATATTTATCGACTTGTGGTTTGATGACGACTTTTGAATCACCATGTTTACCATTCAACCATGCCATATCGATTTCATTATCGAAGTGACCGATATTACAAACGATGGTTTTGTCTTTCATCTGTTTGAAATGCTCGCCTGTGATGATGTCTTTACAACCCGTAGCTGTAACGACGATATTGGCTTCTTTAAGGGCATTTTCCATTCTCTTCACAGCGAATCCGTCCATAGCCGCCTGAAGCGCACAAATAGGATCTACCTCTGTCACGATGACACGCGCACCGGCACCTTTCAAAGAAGCCGCCGAGCCTTTACCCACATCGCCATATCCTGCCACGACTGCCACTTTACCTGCAATCATCACATCGGTAGCTCTGCGAATCGCATCTACGCAAGATTCTTTACAACCGTATTTATTGTCAAACTTTGACTTTGTTACCGAGTCGTTGACATTGATAGCCGGCATGGTGAGTGTACCATTACGCATACGCTCGTACAAGCGGTGTACGCCCGTAGTCGTTTCTTCACTCAAACCTTTGATATTCGCTACGAGTTCAGGATAGCGGTCAAGTACCATATTGGTCAGGTCGCCGCCATCATCAAGAATCATGTTGAGTGGCTTGCGGTCTTCACCAAAAAAGAGGGTTTGCTCTATTGCCCAGTCAAACTCCTCCTCGTTCATGCCTTTCCAAGCATACACCGAAATGTCGGCTGCTGCGATAGCTGCTGCTGCATGGTCTTGAGTAGAGAAAATGTTGCAAGATGACCAAGTCACCTCTGCGCCCAAGTGGACAAGTGTTTCGATAAGCACTGCCGTTTGGATGGTCATGTGCAAACATCCGGCGATGCGTGCGCCTTTAAGTGGCTTCGAGTCACCGTATTCTTCACGAATAGCCATCAATCCGGGCATTTCCGCTTCGGCGAGTTCGATTTCTTTACGCCCCCAATCGGCAAGCGAAATGTCTTTTACTTTGTAGGGGAGAAAATCTACTGCTTGTGTTGTCATTATATCTTATTATTGATTTACTTAGTATCCTTTGTTTTCCGTTTTGTTACTCTATTTTAGTATTATAATTATTTCAAATTACACAAAATATTGATTTTAAAATAATTATAAATTTGAATAGTTTTTATAAAAAAATAATTTAATTTTATTAAAAAATGATTAGTTAATATTTTTGCATGTAAAAAATATAAATAAATAAAACAGAGACACGACAAAGATGTCAAAATCGGCTGCAAAGGTACGCTTTTAGCTTATTAAAGTCAATTTATGACGTATAGGATTGGAAAAGGAGACATGATAACAACTTAAATATGCAAAACTGAAAAGGTAATTTATCAAAGGCTGCCGGTCAAAATGTCTGCCCCGGTCAAAGTCTAACGAGACTACATAAATTTAATACGCTGTTTACTAAACTTCAAAGAGTTCAGTAAACGTAAACAATGTACTGATTTTTAGGTAATTACTAATGTTTGTACTTCGCTTATGTTTACTAAACTCGAAAAATTTAGTAAATAAAATTACTTATTTATTTTAAATATTTTTAATAAATAAAAATATTTAAATCATGTTTATTTTAAAAATGCCTGACATTTAAAAGATACGTAATATTGTTACAAATAAGCCAATCATTTTGCCGACCATCCTTCTTTTTGGCATGTTTAGAAATACGGTTGACACTTTTTGCCATGTAGCATAGGTTCCAAATTGAGTAAATCACGCAGAGAACGCAGAGGTCGCAGAGGGTTAGTTATCAAATCTCTGCGACCTCTGCGTTCTCTGCGTGAAAAAGTGTCAACTACTTTTACGGCAAATCTAA
>CALIZI010000287.1 GCA_938028705.1 uncultured Saprospiraceae bacterium
GAAAACATAAAAATCAGCGCAATTGTAAGCAGAAAATTGAACAACTTGAATAGATTTAACCCAAAATATTGAACTTAATTTACATATATCGGGCGGAGACCAAAGGTCACCATGAAATTATTTTGTCCAAAGTCTAATTTACATTAATGTAATGGTGATAGTTTTATTGTTGTCAGTCTCAACAATGGCTGCAAATAAAAACTATTATGTTTATGAAAATATAGTCGGGTTAGGGTATATTCCATATCAAATCAACAAATCAATTGGCAAAAAAGAAAATAATGAATCTAGATGTGAAAAAGGAAAAAATGATGCTAAAAAATACCATAAAAGGAAACGCAGATATATAATTTTAGGGGCTATCACTGGTCCAGTAGGTGTGGCTGCTGCCATATTAGCAAAACCATCTCCACATAAGGGCAGAGATACCAGTTTTGAATCTAATAACAGAGATATGTTTAATGACCTCGCTTACCTTAAATGCTATCGAAAAGAAGCAAGAAAAGTAAATATTAAGGCAAGCCTTATCGGTTTAGGAATATTCACCATAATATATATTCTCTTGACTATCTTTGTTGCATTACTCCTTGCAGCATTTTTCAAAGCCCTCATCGACGGGTTAGGGGGATAAAAACAACTAATATAAAATAGACAACGGATACTAACTATGCAATAATACCTCCAACAGAAGCAATCAGGCAACCACAGCATATCAAGGACAGCCTTCTGTCATCCTTATGCTGTTGCCTCAACTCACTTATAGACATCAAACGATATTGGTAAATGCCCGCACCACCGCCGGGCGTTTTGCTGAACTCGGCAAACCGGATAAAAACGAAAAAAACCTACTGCCGTATATCCACCAAATCCATAGCGCATATAGTAGTTTGTTGGCAACAGTACACACCAATTTAGGCACTACGACTACTCACCAAATCGGCAAAATCAATCATCAAATCACCACAGCAAATAAAAAGCGACTACAAAAAGACCTCCGCGAATTGCAAGAAGCCGGACGACAGGAAAAACTTGACGGCGGTGTGCAGGATTACACTGAAGTCAAGATACGTTTGGTATTTGCACTCTTGCTTTCTGGCTTACTGCATATTGGTGAGACCTTCTTTAATATCAGTGCTTTTCAGGTTTTTGGCGATATGTGGTTGGCATCGGCGGCTTTGGCTTTTGCATTGTCGATTGCGTTGTTTTGTTGGTCTCATGCGCTGCCTGTTTTTGTAAAAAGGGAAGTGGAGAAGCAGCGCAAAATCCTTATCGTAGTTGGTGGTATTGGCATCGTGACGGTGATATTTACGGTCTTGGGCTTGTTGCGTTCACAGATGTTGGTATTGCACACCCAACAGAGTGTTTCTGCGGTGTATTTTGTGTTGCTGAATTTGTTTGTGTTTATCGCTTCAGCGGTGGTTTCGTACTTCTTGTTGCCGGAATGGGAAGCTATCAAAGCCCTGATTCAATCTCGCAAAAAACAACATGAGAAAAGGCAGCGGCAGCAAAATTATAAAGCCCTTACTCAACAAGAAAAACATCTCCACACTCAAGCCGAACAGCATGTCAAAAATCGCATCCTCAACATCGGTCAGGCGTATGATTTGGAGCGTCAAATTCATCTTTGGTACAGGGAAGCGGTGGGCGTGTTTATTCAGGAAAATCTTATCCGTAGGTCGGACGGTATCACGCCTAAATGTTTTGCCAGCGGAGTCCCGCCACTCAAAGGTATCTATTATTTGCTCGAACAAAAATAACCCAACTTACCCATGAAATACCTCATAACTCTACTCGTAATTATCTCATTTTTTGTCGTGATAAAAACCATTCTACACACGACCTCACCGCCACCAAACGGTGCTGTAACCACTATTTTATTCGACATCACCAACCCAAATCAACAAAACAAAACCGTCCTTTCCAAACAAGATATACAAAAAATCACCACACAAATTGAAGCCGATAAATGGTCAAGACATCAATTCAAAATCCGGTATATCGGCGATGTTTTGTACACTGAAAGCCTTGTCAAAAATCTTGCATCTGCCAAGCCAACCACTTCCAATATTTACCTAAGAAATTCACTTATCAAAGACTACATCAAAGATATTCAACAAGACATCCAAGAGGCTCAAAACTTACCATTCGATAAAAATCACTCACTCGTTTTTGAGACAATTACACATGAATTAAAATTACTCCGTCAAAATCCGACAGCACGAAAAACGCTCATTATTACCAGTGATTTAATGGAAAATTCAGCTTGGTTATCATTGTACGAAGCTGAAAATTACCACCTACTTATTCACGAAACAGAACGCATATTTGAGTTATACAAAGAACGATTTACACCAATAGATTTAAGCGGAATTGAGGTCTATTTCACTTATCAAGCAAATGATTATCAGGAAGGAAAAACTTACGAAAAACTTGTTTACATTTACAGAAAGCTACTCGAAGAAAATGGGGCTAAAGTTTATATCGGCAGCTTATGATGTGGATTGAAAAAGGGTTTTCGGCATTCATTGGAATATTCGAATACATCTTTGAAAAGCTTCTTGATTGGTTAACAGGTCCAAAGCCCTCTCACGAGTACAAAGCACATTTTATCTCCGAAAAAAGTGTCTTGTCCAAACGGCATAAAGGTTTCTGTATCAACGGTAAATACAATCTTTCTCTCAAAGATTCCTATCAAAACGCGCTCGTCATCGGTGGTACGGGAACTGGTAAATCGTCTGTCACGCTCATTCCGTCAATTTATACGATGCAGAGAAGTATGATAATCCACGACCCAAGCGACGAGTTATTTTTAAAAAGTAGTGGACGACTCAAAGAACGCGGGTACAAAGTCCAAATTCTTAATTTTGCGGATGCGCGGTATAGCATCGGATTTAATCCATTGGCGCGGGTTCACTCACTTTCTGATGTGAATAAATTAGCTTCACTTTTAATCCGTACTGCGCTTGGCAATTCCAAAGAAGCCTTTTGGAATTTTCAGGCAACTTCGTTGTTGAGCGTATTGATTCGCGTGGTCAAATTACAGGAAAGTTGTTATCACACGCTGAGTAATGTGCGTTATTTGCTGCAAATAATGAGCGCGAAACCGGATGATATATTGCGACTTCCCAACGTCTATCAAGATGAAGAACTGATTACCGCTTACCGTTCATTTACCGCTTATGACGAGAAATTACTGACCAATATTATTGCGACCTGTTTATCAGCTTTGAGTTTGTTTGAGGATAATGTGGTCGAGCAAATCACAAGCACTGACACACTTGATTTAGAGCAACTTAGGCGCACAAAAACAGCTTTATTTATCCAAAATGGCATTAGCGAACAAAACTATTACAGCCCATTGACCAATGTATTTTTTGAGCAAATGTTTAGCCATATTTTGCAACGATTACCGGATAAAAACGACTTAGATATTTTCTTTTTGATAGATGAATGTGCCTCGCTATACATCCCTATTTTACCGCTTGCAGTGGCAAATGTACGGAAGTATCGCGCCGGAATGTTATTGATATTACAAGACTTCAACCAACTTATTCAATCTTACGGCAAAAACGATGCACAAAGTATCCTTTCCAACTGCCGGACACAACTGTATTTCACCGGACAAAGCCTTGAAACAGCCCGTTATCTTGAACACATTTTAGGCAAATACCAATACGAAGATGAAAAGGGAGGCACCCGAATCAGACCTTTGATGACTGCCGATGAAATCCGCACCATGAAATCCGATAAAGCGATTTTATTATGCGGAAATCAACGCCCGATACTGACCAATTTACGACCATATTTCAAACACAAAAAATGGCAAAAATACGCTCAACTCACACCTCAAATCATTCCGGGAAATATCCCGAAAGTGGCACATCGCATCAGCATCCCCAATTAATAACTGACCACCTAATTTCCGTATGAATCAACACCAAACCATGCCTTCATTAATCGAATATCTCGACCAAAGCGGCGTACTCGAAATCGGCGATGAACTCGCCATTAAAGCCGCAAAAAAAGCCTATCGAAAAAGCTATCAAAGAGCCTACAAACGGCATCAACGCAGTCAGCGAAAAGAGTATCAAATTCAGCTTTCAAAAGAGGAAAATAAACTAATACGAGAACAAGCACAAAAACATCATTCAAGCCCGTCAGCATTTATCAAAAAGGCAGCTTTGGGGTATCTTCAAAATGAGTATTTAGTCCCTGATAATGAGCGAATTGCTCAATTGGAATACTTGCTTTCGATAGCGTATTCATCCATTAATCAGATTGCAGAAAAAACGCCGCAATTACCCAATGATTATGAGCGATTGAGCAAGATAATCGAACAATTAGAAAGGGAAGTCACACAGGCACTTCGATACCCACCAAACCTTGAAATGTTGATTGTAAAAACAGTCAAAAACAATCCTGATTTCCGAAAAGTACTGACGCATATTCTTAACTCCACTACGTCTTATGATAATCAAAATTAAGGCGATAAAATCACCGGATTTTGAACGATTAATTCGGTACATTTTACCGAAAAGACATCATCGGTCAAAGCGAGATGCGATGTTTATTTTCAAACATAATTTGAAGGGAAATCGGGTGGAAGATTGGGTACAACAATTTGAAGAAAATGAAGCATTTCGCATTCACAAACGGACGGGAAATACCATTTTAAGCCATGAAATTATCTCGTTTAATGCAGAAGATTCACTGTATATTGATGTAGAAATGATGCGAGATTTTACCAAAAAATACATCGAATATCGCGGACTTCGAGGCATGTATATCGCTGTTCCACATTTTGATACGGATAATTTTCACATTCATTTGTGTTGTTCGGGTGTGAAATATCGAACGGGGAAGGCGATGCGTCTTTCGCGCAAAGAATTTCAGGATTTGAAAATACGAATGCAGGAATATCAAATGCAAAAATATCCGCAACTTCAACATTCTATCGTGCGACATGGACGCAAAAAAGCACATCAAAAAGACCGCGAATATCAAACCCAAAAACGAAGCGGACAAGCAAGTAAAAGAATGCAAATCAAGGAACAAGTCCGAGAAGTCAGCTTATGCGCTGATTCGTCGGAACAGTTCATAAATTTGCTCGAAAATCAAGATTTAAAGCCCTATTACAGAGGCGGAAAATTAACCGGAGTGCTAAGTGGTAAACGGAAGTATCGTTTTAAAACATTAGGAGTTCGAGATGAGATTGAACGTATTTTTGAAAGAGAAAAAAGACGAAATATAGAGCAAGAAATTGACCGATAAACGCCTTAGAAATACGGCGTTTTTCATTCCTCAAAAAAGATAAAAACACACAAAAGGGGCTTGGGGAAAAACTCCCCAACAAGATTCGCGTGGGTAGGACAACTTTGTTGACCGTCAACACGCAATCTTGCTTATATGACCTTCCCACGACAGTAAAATTTACCCTATGAAGTTCTAATTTTTCCTACCAAACAAAACCCCGCTTTTAACTAAAAACGAGGTTGTTGTATATTACGATAATATTGATAATTGCCGAGAAATTTCAAGTTGGTAGTGCCGTTAAAAGCATGAAATTATCCGTCAATCAACTAAAATCTGGTGCATTTTGCAACATAAAATCAACTGCCTTTTGAGCATCGGCGGCGGCACGAAAGACGAAGCGTTTATCCTCTTTCAATACGCCAAGCCAGCCCTGAATATAGGCAGCGTTATTTTCCATTAATGAAGCCCGATCAATACCTGTAATTCCCGCCAAAAAAGACGCGCCAATCTCTGCAACCAATTCTTCTTCGCTGTATTTTTGTTTGCCAAAACCGTCCGAATCGGTGATACCGGGACGTGCTAAACGCGATTTGTGACCCGTTGCATGAATCAACTCGTGAAAAGCCGTATTATAGTAATTTTCCGACGAGTTAAACTGACTCATTGGCACGACATTTATCACATCTTTTGAAGGCGAATAAAAGCATCGGCTACCGTCTGTTTGGACAAATTCCGGCATGTTTTTCAGCGAATTTAGAAGCGCATCACAGCGTTCAATCGTCTCATTTTCACGCAGCGTAATTTCAGGAAAAGTAAAATCAACACCTTCAATATCATCTACATTAAAAATGTTGTAATATTTTAAATATTTCAACACTTTTATATCCTTAAAATCCTGTTTTTTAGCTTCATCGTAAGTCAAATTATTACCATCCTTATCCTTGTAAATTATATTATAATACATAACTTGCTCGGCTTTCGAACCCTTTTTGACCTTGCCGCCCAAGTTGTTCGCTTGCTTCATAGTCATGAAGTAGGGAATCGGGAAGGGAGTAAGCGCAAGTAGCAAAGCATTGATGCCTTTATAATTGTGCATACTCGCATAATTACGCGGCATTCCGTACCGACTCCAAGTACAACGCCAGGGCGGTGTCTCGGCTTCGAGCAAAGTAATAATCCGGTCTGTAACCTTCTGATACATGTCGATTTTTGGGGGCTTAGTAGTCGTTTCTGTTGCCATTTTATGATATTTTTTCGTTAGAAAATATTGTTATAAGTATCTGTTAATCAGAGGATATTATCATCGGTGAAAGAAAAATACGTATGGCGACTCACAATAATATGGTCTTGAACGGGGAGGTCTAAAATATTTCCGCTTTCGACCAGTAATCCGGTCAATTTCTTGTCAAGTTCACTCGGAGAAACCGCGCCGGAAGGATGATTATGACCCAAAATAATGGCGGCAGCACGGGCTTTTAATGCACCGGAAAAAATGACTTTCGGGTCAACGACCGTACTGGAATAACCACCTTTTGAAACCGTTGCAACCCCAAGTACCCGACCTCTGCGATTGAGATAGATAACCTTAAATTCTTCAACAAAATCAAGCGTTTTGTCATCCCAAATCCGCAAAAAAAGCTTATAAGCATCCGCCGATGTCTTTATTTGTGGTGCGTTTTCAGGTGGACGATTGGCTTTATACCATAGCTCCACCTCAGCTACATCGTAGAGTTTTTCATAATCCATGTGTAAAGTATTTTATGTAATTTTTGATTTGAAAAAATAAGAAATGAAGTACGGCAAGAATAGGTATATTTTTCAGGCTTATTTGTCAATGAACTGCCCAAATACTATATGTGAGAATTGTTTAAAATTCCGATAAAACCTATTCAAAAACCTTGATTGAAGGGAGTGTAACCTAAGTTGAAGAAAAATGGAAGGAAAATAAGGTTATTTAAAGAATATTTATTTATTACAATATATATCTAATTTTATGTCAATAATTTACATCAAAAAAAATCTATACACAAATGTGTATTGACAAATTAAAAGACTTGCGTATAGTTCCTTTTAGTGTACACTATTATTAGCAGTTTAATCACAGATAATTAAAGCTCGTTGCCCATTTTTGGGTCATTATCAAACCAACGACGAGAGTTTTGTAGTCCAGTGCAAATTGGACTACAGAAACGGCTCGCTGATTGGTTTGGCGGGCCGTTTCTGTATGAATTTAAAAAAGGGAATAGAGGTTTATTTGGCATGGAAAGCAACCTACGCAAAAGCGGCAGCCCGTAGCTACCGCGTTCGCTTAAAACATATGCTCTCCCACATGGGCGACCTCAAAATAGCCGACCTACGGGGAGAACACCTCGTAGCATACCACCAAAATCTGGAAAAGGAAGCCTATAGCACCGCAACTATCGCTTATGCGACTTGGATTCTGAAAGATTTTTTCTGGTTTTGGCACGGTCGGGATGAGGTCAATTTGAACCCGAAGGAAATTAGATCGCCCAAATTTTATTCTCCGCCAACGGCAATAGTTACACAGGAAGATTTTGAAGATATGTGTGATGTGTTGAATGAGAAAATTTTTAGTGATTTGACCAAAAAAGTCTTGATTCACATTTTGTGGGATACCGGATTGCGTGTTTCAGAATTGTGCGACATTAATATTTCTGATGTTGAACTTTCGCCTGTAGATAAGGAGGGTTTCCGTGCTGTGCGGGTGCGTACTCGTAAAACGATGCGGTATAATCAAATCGTTTTTAGCCCGAAAACCAATAAATTATTGGTGAAATATCTGGCATTGAGAATTTGTAATGATACGCCGACGGATGCACTTTTTATCCCGTCAAAAGTTGAAACGGGTAAAGGTATCACGACCAGAGGTGTACAACGTTGGGTGAAAAAAATCGCAGAAGAAGCAATGATTGATAAGCGAATTACGCCGCATAGTTTTCGACACGGAAAAGCCCACGCGATACTTGACCAAGGCGGCAATGTACGTGACGTTCAGGCAATTCTAAGGCATAGGAATCCCGCAAGTTCGTTTAATTACCTGACACTTAATCGTCAAAAATACGTTGAGACAGCCAAGAAATACATCTAAAATATATCTAATCGTAAACACAAAAACCGCACTAAAAAGCGGTTTTTGTGTGGTGTAATTTATGGAAAATTTGCATAAAATTTGTTTTAGGGTTAAACTCGGTGCAAACCTATATTTCAATCAAAATGAAGCCCAAAGTGATTTAAAATTATTGAACTGTGATTAAGCTGCTACTTATCGCAATTATTTTTTTAAGAATTATATGTCGCAAAAGATATAGACAACGACATATGATTTGTTGAAAAATAAGGCTCATTTTTGATTCGGAATAAGGTTTTTGATTAATAATAATTAACCGAAAAAACAGTATGTCTGCATCAATTTTTTGGGATGTCTGCACGAAAAAATCTGTCGAAATAGACGGTGAAAGCAAGGATATTTGGCTCAAAGCCGGGGTTATTAAGGTCACGCCATATGGCAAAAAGTATCTACAACTTTATCAGCAACCCGATACCGATTTCTTCATTTTTGAACCTCGTGAAGAGGAACTTTCTGAAATCAATTAACTGACAATCAAACGCTAACTCATTATCGATAATGCGAGTGCGTTCTTTGGTATGACCAACAGCACTCCCGTACCCAACTGCCTGTTTGACGAAATCTTACCGATGCTCAAACCCGCAGAACTCAAAATATTGCTCATCATCATCCGCCAAACTTATGGTTGGATAGACCCTCGTTTTCCGAAAAAAAGGAAACAGTCTGACTGGATTAGTCAGTCGCAATTTCAGCATAAAACCGGCTTGTCCCGCAAGGCGGTTTCTACTGCGGTTGCTTCGCTTATCAGGAGTAATCTCGTGCGTGTTTATGATGCCTCTGGAATCGAAGTAGGTGGTAGTGGAAAAGGCAGAAAATTTTACGCATTCTACTGTCCGAATGAGCAAAATGTACTCAAAAACGGTGTAAAAAACATCCCCCAAAATGGGAACTTTTTACCCTCTACAAAAGAAAATATTACAAAAATAACGCTACATAAATTTCAAAAAGAAATGGAAATGGCAGGTGGTTTTCGGCAGTTAATGGCACAGAAGGGAATTATCAGAATCACAGGAAATGAAGTGGTAATTTTAGACACAAAAGGATATCAATATTGGCGAGAAGTGGAAGGGCAAGTAAGTTAATTTTTCCGCTTATGACCTCGCATAAAATTCATTTTGAGGCAGCAAAGGACTTACAAAGTATCAAGGATGAATCCATAGATTTAATCATCACCTCACCACCTTACCCGATGATTGAAATGTGGGATGACATTATGGCAAATCAAAATCCTGCGATTCAAAAAGCACTCGAAAATGGTGAAGGAATGACTGCTTTTGAATTGATGCACAAGGAATTAGACTGGACTTGGAAGGCTTGTTATCGGGTACTAAAAGAAGGCGGCATTGCCTGTATCAATATCGGCGATGCTACACGAACGCTCAATAAAAATTTCGCTTTATACCCAAATCACGCACGAGTAATTCAGAGTTTTTTGAAGGTAGGTTTTCAATGTCTTCCACACATCATTTGGCAAAAGCCGACCAATGCGCCGAATAAATTTATGGGTTCGGGTATGTTGCCACCGAACGCCTACGTGACACTTGGGCATGAGTTTATTTTGATATTCAGAAAAGGAAATAAACGCACGTTCAAACCTTCCGAAAAAGCCAATCGAAAACGCAGTGCCTACTTTTGGGAGGAACGTAATCAGTGGTTTACCGATATTTGGAATATCAAAGGTACTTCTCAAAAGCTGAATGATAAGAAAACCCGACAAAGAAGCGGAGCCTTTCCATTTGAAATCCCGTATCGACTTATCAATATGTTTTCTGTGCAAGAGGATGTGGTTTTAGACCCTTTTGTTGGCACAGGTACGACTTCGCTTGCGGCTATGGCGGCGGGGCGTCATTCGATTGGGTTTGAGATTGATGAAGGGATGGCTGATACGATTGCTGTAAGTCTCACTGATAAGAAGGGATTTATTGATGAGGTTATTTGGCGGCGGTTGGCTCGGCATGTGGAGTTTGTGGATGCTAGAGGGAAAGGGGCTTTTGGATATGTGAATGAGGTCTATGGGTTTCTGGTGATGACTAAAGGCGAGACATCTATAAAGCTATCAAGCCATATTTATCAAACATCTTATGAAGGAATTACTCGACCAAAATAAAACCCCATTCCAAAAGAACAGGGCTTCGTAGTACAAAAAATGTTAGCTGAAAAATTCAGCAAATTCATCAAAAGAAACTTAGAAATACTCAACACGGTTAAACATATCCTCGGCATCCATCACCTCATAGAGTAGTTCCAAATGGTTGATTATATCTCCTATACTGTTTTTTCGACTATTAAAATAGGCAATTCCAGCATGTGTTACGCCATCGCTATGAAGTATAACGAAGTCCTTATCAAAAGTAACGATGACTCTCTCCAACTCCAGGGCTTTTTGTATATGTTCAATATCGCTTTTGGTACGCATACCAACATCAGTTACAGAGACAACATCAATGTCTCTGTCTCTTAATCCTTTCAAAACTGATTTTGCGATATTTTCGTCGAGATAATACTTGACTTCCGCCACACTCAGGCTTTAGGAAGTTTAGAGATGTGATTGGATTTCATTTCCTCAATAAAGGCTTCATCCTTTTCCAACAAGGCTTTTATTTCCTCAATATTGGCAAAGTAGTAAGTCATTGCAGCCTGTATGTCAGAAACGGGCAAGTCGTATTCATAGGAGATTTCTTCGGTACTTTTGTCTGCATTATACAAAGCGGCAATATCCACCACCCGAATACGAGTGTCAGTTATTCGGGGATGTCCGCCACAAACATCCGGCGTACTTACAATTCTACTGTCTATGAGTTGTTTAACCATAAGATTCACATTTTAGTAAAGATACAAATTTTAAAAGAAAAAAGTTTCAAAATTTCAAAGTACGCCATAATTGACGCAATGAAATTACTCCATTCAATCATACGCTAAAAATGGAATTTTGGCAAAGTATCCTTACATTCCTAACATGGTAACTAAATCGTTTGCTTCTTCCATTATCCATTCATTTTCATTTTCTAAACGTTGAATCAAAGCCTTCTCTTTGTGGTTAAATAATTGGAAGTCCATATTTTTCCGCCAGTGACTTTTATGTTCACTCTTGTCTATGCTTAGTGGTTTTCCGTCAGGATAAAGTAATTGGATTTTAGGGATTTTCTCTTTGACTAATTTATAAATGATAAAAAGACCGTCATAATCCCAATCACCCGAATAATATATAGGCAAGTTTCGTGTATCAACATAATCCAGTTTTGCTACATTTTTTCCACCTACGTACCAGAGTTCTATATTGTATTTTCTTGGTTTAGAAGGGCGTTTTAGAAAGTCAAGATTTTCACAAATCACAATACAACATGGCTCTTCACATTCTAAAACATACTTGTATTGTTGGTCTTTATCATTGGCTAACTCACTGATATTTAGTAGTTTTTTTACGGCTTTTAGGAGTGGGACACTCTTCTCCAAATGTTTTTCATTTTTAAAAAACATCTTTGAAACTCCTCTTACTGTTTCTTCTGCCTCAATGATTTGCTCACGAATCTCTTTGAGCCTTCCTGTGGTCATTCCTTCCTCAATACCCATTAGTATTTTAATATCGTTCTCTTGGAAACGAGTTTGCGGTTTTTTGAATTGATTACGTATTAGAAAAGCATCATATTCTTCAAAATTTTTGAGGTGCCGTTTTTCGTAATATTGCTTAAAGGTATCATCTCCAATCTTTATATATGCACCACTGTCGCGGAGTTCTTTTGTGCTTTCTAACAAATATTGAATTTGGGGGTCTTCCAACATAGTTTTGTTGCTCTCAGTGATTCCATTCTTATACACTTCATACAACTTTTTCAACACTATCCAATTCATGCGTTTTTGACACTTTTTTTATGTATAAATCTATATTATGGTATTCTTGATTGGTTCTGAAGAAGGCTATAGGTTCGTGGTTAATATTATCTTGGCCTGTTCCTTTGAGTAGTTGATACAAATACCAACCTTCGGTAGCATCGGAGTTGTATGGTTCTGGGGTCATTGTGAAAATTTGATAACCAAATTCTTTGGCGATGTTGGGAAAAGTCTTGAAATTGGTTTTATCAAGACTTGCCGTTTCTTCCAAAATCATGAAGCGTATGCCTTTTCTACCTTGTGTTTCGACGGGTGCAACCGCATTTTGATGTATAACTTGAAAGTCTTATTTTAGCCAAAAAATATTATGGAAAGTAAAATTATAAAAAAAGACGGCAATCGCCTGACCTTAGAGGTACAAATTTTATTAGACCCAAATTCTATGCTGAA
>CALIZI010000288.1 GCA_938028705.1 uncultured Saprospiraceae bacterium
TATACTGCTTTATGGTTAGATTGTTACATTGTTTTATTGTTGTATATAGCCACAATTAAATCATAAATAACTGTTTATCAACAATATAGCAATATAACAATGAAACATTTTGTAAAATAAAAAGTATAATTTTAAACCTAATGCAGTATAATCAGGCTAACGATAGCATGATTTATCAGCGTGATAAAAATTTAAGTCATTGATAATAAGTGTTTTACCTAATTAATTGATGTCCAAAGTTCAAAAAACAAAAATCATGAAAACTACGAAATCATTACCAATCTTCATACATTATTTCATTCAAGCTGCTGTAAATGAACAGTTATATAAATTTTTTATGATAAAAAACATCATTTATTTAACTATCATTTGTTGGATATTTAGTACCGGAATGATACATGCACAAATCCAAACAAAATCAGCACACAACACTTTCAGTACCGAAGCATCTAGCTCTGAACATACACCCTGCATAAGCCGGGAAGAGAGAGCAAAAGCGATGGCAAGAGCGGAAGAAAATATCATTAAATATAATATCAAACTTGAAAAAAATGCAGGGATGATAGTGACTTATGATTGGCCTATTATGCAAAATCCCGCTTTTAATTACAACTCCACTTATTATATCAACAACTTTGTAGATCACAATACAGGTCCGGGCATGTCGGATTACAACTGTGGCAATTATACTTATGATGGTCACTTGGGAACAGATATTGTCCTCTGGCCCTTTGACCACCAACAGCGGGAAAATAACCAGACTTGGGTAGTCGCGGCTGCCGACGGAGTCATCATAGCGAAAAATGATGGAGAAAACGATAACAATTGTAACTTCAATAATCCAACAGCCAATTATATCAAACTAGAACATTCGGACGGCAGCAGGTCATGGTATTGGCACATGAAGAAAAATTCGTTGACCAATAAAGTCCCGGGGCAGAGTGTTGCAAGAGGAGACTATTTAGGTGTGGTTGCCAGTTCGGGAAGTTCGACTAATCCTCACTTACACTTTGAATGTTATGATGCCAATAATAATTTGATTGACCCTTACGTGGGGTCTTGCAATTCTTTGAATACTACGTCTTATTGGACCGATGCACGACCCTATTTTGACCCAGCTATCAATGCTGCTTTGACACACACTGCGCCGCCGCAATTTCCGGCTTGCCCGGCATTGGAAATAACGAATATTTCTACACAATTTGAACCCGGAGATTTGGTGTATTTCATAGGCTATTTCCGCGATTTCCAAACAGGACCTTCTGCGACTTTTAGGATAAAACGCGCTGATGGAACACTTTGGCAACAACCACCGCCAATCGGTCCGTTTGGTCCAAGTCGGGATAGGACATCTCGGTGGACGCACTCTTACATACTTCCGACAAATGCCCCCACAGGAACTTGGACTTTTGAAATTATATTGAATGGCGAAACAGTTGTCCATGAGTTTAATGTCGGCAATATTGGTCAGACAGAGCTATCCTTCAGTTCCTGCCCAAATAATATTAGCGTCACCGCAACCCCGGGTGCAGGCGGTGCGAATGTCACTTGGGCTACACCAACTGCTACCACCAATTGTAATAGTGGCGGCGGTGGCGGCGGATGCACCGGCAGTGCCATTTCCGGCTTCAACTACATGGGCGAACTCAATGGCAGTGACTACTATGTATCCCAATCCTCAAAAAAATGGATAGATGCCAAAACCACTTGTGAAAACAACGGCGGACACCTCGCAACTATCAGCTCTCAGGCAGAAAATAATTTTATTTTTAATAATATTAATAACGCTGTACTCATCGGAATAAGCGACGAAGACAAGGACGGTTCTCTCCAATGGGTCACAGGTGAATCCATTTCATACACCAACTGGAACAGTATCAACAACCAACTCAATCCGAATAGTGGCAACCTCTATGGTATACTCAATTATTGGACACCGGGCGGCAAATGGGAAATTACCAATTACTGGACTGCCAAGCCTTTTGTCATGGAAATACCATGCAGTGGCGGCGGCGGTGGAAATAGTACGCCTACGATTACACAAATACAAGGACCTCCAAGTGGCAGCTTTTTTAGTGTAGGCACTACTACTGTCAGATATAGAGCAACAGACAACTGTGGCAATGTCGATGACAACTGTACCTTTATAGTTACAGTATTGGAGAATCAGCAGTCTCAACTTAGTCTCAATTGCCCTTCCAATCCTACTTTTACGATACCTTCGGGTGCAAACGGCACGACTGTCAATTGGACTGTACCTACTGCCTCTACAAGCTGTAGCGGTGGTGCAATGGTTACACAAACCAATGGAATAAGCAACGGTAATTTCCTCCCGATTGGTAACTATGTTATCAGCTATCAGGCAACGGATAACTGTGGTAATATGAAAAATTGTCAGTTTACGGTAATTGTCGAATCCGCTCCATCCGGCGGTAGCTGCAACATTAGTCTGCCCAATACCTGTACACCAAATTTGGTATGCGCCAATTTATCCGGCAATGTACTTTCCGTCAATACCAATGACAATCCTTTCCAGATAATAACCATACACAAGGACAATTATGCCGTCCATGAACCATTATGCGATTTTTGGGCAGGCGGTAAGCCGGAATGTACAGGCACACTGACTTCTTCACCTTTGCCTTTCGGTAATTATCGCCTCAAAGTGCCGGAAGTTTCGGGCGGTATTTGTTGGATTCCATTTTCTGTTACATCATCTCGCCTGACAGACGAGGCAATGAAACTAAGCATATACCCAAATCCGGTTAGGGATGTTCTACATATTACTTTACCGGAAAATACGATAATGCAGCAGAATGATCTTAGCAAATTTATCATCACCAATACACCTGGGCAACAAGTACAAACACTGCCCGTATCCGGTGAGCAAGTACAAATTCTGGATGTATCCGACTTTGCTAAAGGTATATATTTTATACAATTGCAAAGTAAAGATTATAAAACTCAGACAGCAAAATTTGTAGTTCATTAAACACCATAAATGAAAATTGTCCGGCACTTCAAAAGTACCGGACAATACATTCCTTTTTTAAAATTTAAAACTTCACCTTCTTATTAAAATAAGAATAAATTATTAATTTTTTATTGTAAAAAATAATTTCATCACAAAATAAAAGCACAGCAAAGTTGTATTTATTTATAAAAATTTTAAAAATATATTTTTTATTAAATTTTAATTTGACTCCTTCCAGCTATTCTCGCTATTAAAGAAAAAAAGATATGACTATTTGCTGAACAGTATTTAACTTAGCCATCAAAAGAGATAGTCTATGTTTATAGTTGATAAATTAATACGTAGCATCAAATCAAGTTTTAATGATGTAGAAGA
>CALIZI010000289.1 GCA_938028705.1 uncultured Saprospiraceae bacterium
TTCACTAAACCTTTGGCATGATTCATGTCCAAACCTAATATATCATGGCAAAACTGTTCTGCTTTAGTTTTATTCACAGATAACTACTAGCAATAGTTTTGCCTATTTTTTTTGAACGACTTTTCGTCCAAAGTCTAATTAGGTCAATTCCGAAGTTAAATATGAAAGAGAATTTCACCGACCCACACTTTTTACCGTAGTGCCTTTCATAAAAAGCCTTATCTTTGGAAAAAACTTTTTTATGACAGCTATTGAGTTAAAAAATGAGTTGCACCAAATGATAGACGGACTTCACGATGAAGATGTCTTGGAGTGTGTGCATAAGGTAGTTCGTACATTTCAGATGAAAAATTCTGATAGAGCATATATCGACCCGATTGATGAATTGAATGAGGCACAACAAACACGTTTGCAGGAATCTATCCAACAGGCTAAGAATGGTCAGGTTATTTCAGATGAAGCATTTAAACAGCGACACGCAAAATGGCTTACGAAATAGTCTGGACAGATAACATCAACGAGGATATTGAGGATATTCTTGTGTATTTGGAATCTGTGCCTTGTCGCCTGACAAATCTCTCGTGTGCCAACTATGTAGTGCGGTACTCTTGTGCCGACGAATGACGACATCCAGTCCGCGCCGCATCCGTGTGTCCATACATACGCGAGGAACGGGCTGGAAGCACCGTTCTACGTTTTCCGGGCGAAAGGGTACTTGCATCTCAATAGAAAAAAACATATATTTACAGCAACAAGACCCGCCGCGCTTCCCGTCAGATCAGCTCAAATTGGCGGGTTGTCTTATTTTAGTGCCTTATGCAATTCTCAAAATCGCCTTTCAGCATTAACGACCAAGTTAATCTACTGCGTCAAAGAGGACTTCAAATTCTTGATGTCTCCAAAGCCATTCATCATCTTTCCAATATCAATTTCTATCGGCTCAAAGTTTACTCGTATCCTTTTCAAGATGCTTCATATCCTAATTTCACCTTTGTATCGGATACTACTTTTGACCAAATTTTAGACCTCTATCATTTTAGTGTGGAACAGGCAACTTGTCAGTGCGCCGAGACTTCCGCGTCGCCCACAGGGACAGTGGCTTCACCAAACACCGTCTAATCCCCGCACTCCCTATGTCATCTTATCCGCGATTTTGTACATGCTCAATGCCATTGACCCACAACACCAATGGAAGCAAGACCTCAAAAGTCTAATCCTCAACTCAAACGTCTCGCTCTCCGACATGGGATTTCCGCAAAATTGGGCAAGCGAACCTTTGTGGCAGTAAACGCTGTATTTCTCCTTAAAATCTCCTACCTTTGAATAATCTTTCACGCAATCAAATTTCAAGATGCTTCGCAAATTACACATCAATAATTACAAAATATTTGAAGGAGAACAGGTGGTAAAATTTCCGGAAGGAAACAAACCTGCCGTATTCATTGGTGTAAACAGCGCAGGAAAAACAACGATTATAGAGGCGATAACGGGGTGTTTGTGGGAATTTTATCTCAAAATTCAAGGAAAACAAGTACGTAAAAATGAGCGTTTTGATAAATCAAATATTAATGTGTATGCAGATGAATTGGCAGATATTCGATTGAATTGGCAGGGAAGCGAAGCATTTGATTTAACGACGGGATTTGAGATAAGAAATACTATTGACCCTGAATATAAATTGTCGGGTAGCAAAGATATTGCAGAATATATAACTAATTTGAAAGGTGATGTTGGCTTTTATAAGCATGAATCTCGCGTACCAATAATGGTGTATTATCCCGTTGAACGAACAGTTTTAAATCCTTCTTTGAAAAGTAAACAAAATGGGAAAATCAATCAATTTAGTGCTTACAAAAATGCCTTTAACAGGAGTATCAATTTTACGACTTTCTTTGAGTGGTTTCGCGGTACGGAAGATTTGGAAAACGAAATAAGATTAAATCAAGAAAAAACGTATTCGAATAAAGGTTTGGATGCTGTCAGAAAAGCGATTTTGATTTTCTTAGAAGATTTCACCAAAATAAGAGTAAGAAGAACTGCGCCTACCGCCGAATTAATTCTTGAAAAATCAGGATATGAATTTAATATTAATCAATTATCACATGGCGAAAAAGGACTGATTGCTATGGTCGGTGATTTAGCAAGGCGATTGGTAATTGCAAACCCGGATTTGAAAAACCCTTTGAACGGTAGAGGTGTCGTGATGATTGATGAACTTGATTTACATTTACACCCGAAATGGCAGAAAAGTATTTTGGGTAAATTAGTTAAAACATTTCCTAATATACAATTCATCTGTACCACACATTCCTCATTAATTATCAATCATTTAGACAAAGAATCTATTTTTTTATTGGAAAATGCCCGTTGTTATACATTGACAGAACGGTTCAGAGATTTCAATAGTTATGGTGCGGATATAGAGGATATTTTGAAAATTGTACAAGGCACAGGTGACATTCTACCACATGATATTAAAGCACAATTTGACGAATTGCATCAAAAAATTGAGTCAAATAACATTGAGGAAGCACAGGCAATTATCAATTCTCTGAAAGAAAAAACCGACCCCAATCAGCCCGAATTGCTAAAAGCCGAAACTCAAATCCGATATAAGCAACTTTTGAGTCAATGAGACACATAGATAAAACCAAATCAATACCTCCACCTTCATTTCTCAAATGGCTGAAAGATAACGATACAGCCTTACAAGCTAAAATCAACGACCCGGATATTACAGGAGGTGAAATTTGGGATTTTTTCAGAGACAATAAACTTGTTTATGATGAACTAAAAGAGGCATTGGTAGCATATCAAGGCTGTATTTGTTGTTATTGTGGGCAAAGAATTTATTCTGACCACCATACTGCCATTGAGCATTTATTTCCAAAAACGAAATATAAATATCTGGTGCTTCATTTTTGTAATTTACTCGCCTCATGTAAAGGTGGTTGCCAACTCAGAATACATTTAGTCAAGTCCGGTGAAACACTCAAACAAATTGCCGATTCGTATGGTGTAGATGTTGATTACCTTGAAGAGGTTTAGATAAATGCAGACGAAGTAAAATTATTTCGCAAACGGTATGATATTGAAAATTTATCTGTCGGAGATAGAATTGTTATTTTCCCTGTATTGCCCGATAAAGAACAACACTGCGACACCAAGAAAGATAAATTTGAAATTGATATTTATCCCTTACAAACAGACTGTCAAGACCACTTTAGCTATAATCCTACCGACGGAAAAATTATCGTAACCGAAAAAAATAAGCTCACCATTGAAAGACTTGGACTTAACAGTAACCGATATATTAACCAGCTAAGAAAGAAAACGATTGAACAGGCAAATGACATTATACAAAATGTTTTGATGAATAATTATGGGCATTCACCAAGTATTTTACATGCCAACAGAATCAAGATTATAAACGATTTAAATGATACTACAAAGACAGGAGGAAAATTAGACCCTTTTGTATTTGTGAAAATTTGGCGATTGAACAACTAAAACTCCTCTATCGACACAGTGTGCTATTGTGTGTGTCCGTACATACGCGATGAACGGGCTGGAAGCACCGTTCTACGTTTTTCAGACGAAGGTGAGGATTCAAATTTATTGGCATGTTTAAATTTGGAAATAAAAGTGTCAACTGCAATTCTAAACATGCCAAATAATCTCAAGAATTATCGTAGAACATCTGCGCCCTTTTTATGTTACATGTTCTACAAATATTACGCATGAGTACATTCAATATTAATAATATTCCTTCTCAAAAAGGTAAAATCATCATCGTAACAGGTTCGAATATTGGATTAGGTTACGAAACTGCGCTCGAATTAGCCAAAAAAGAAGCCACCGTCATCATGGCTTGTCGCAATATGGATAAAGCCAAGGCTGCAAAAAATAAGATATTAGCATCAGTTCCAAATGCTAATATGATGACGATGAAATTGGATTTGGGTGATTTGGCAAGTGTTAAAAATTTTTCGGAAAATTTCTTAGAGAAATATGACAAACTCGATATACTGATTAATAATGCAGGCATCATGATACCGCCTTATCAACTGACCAAAGACGGTTTTGAAAGCCAATTTGGAGTCAATCATCTGGGGCATTTTTACCTGACGGGATTGTTGTTGGATAGAGTAAATGCCACACCTGATTCGCGGATAGTCGTATTGAGTTCGGTGGCGCACGTGCCGGGAAGAATCAATTTTGACGACCTGCAAAGCAAAGAAAAATACTCTGCAGTGAAGGCTTATCAACAAAGTAAACTTGCCAATATTATGTTCGCCTTCGAACTCCAACGCCGACTTGAGAAAGCCGGACATCAGACGATTGCCGTAGCTGCACATCCGGGCGTATCGAATACCAATCTTGGGCGGCATGTTCCGAGAATATTGTATTATATTCTCCTGCCCTTACTTTCGTTTATGATACATTCACCGAATGTCGCCGCAATGCCAACCCTGCTCGCAGCTCTCGACGATGATGTGAAAGGCGGCGAATATTTTGGACCTACAGGCAAACGAGAAATGAAAGGTCCGGCAGGCAGAGCTAAAATAGCCTCCCATGCAAAAGATACTGAAGTGGCGAGAAGATTGTGGGAAGTTTCAGAAGAATTGACGGGAATTAAATATTTGAATTGATGGTGTTGGACTTATCAATTACCAGCAATGGCTACCAGTTCATGGTTGGACAGTTCATAGTTCATAGTTATCATAATAACCTGAATTTCAATAGCTTTGTAACTCACTGATTATCAAACTGTCCAACGTTAGACGGGTAGCCCCAGCAATTCTACAAGTTCTGTTAACCAATTAGTTATAAAATTATTTTAAAATAATTCATTTAATTTTGTTTATGTAATTGCCTAAAAATCAATTAAATAAATTTTTTAAATTATTATTTACCGTTGCAGATTTCATCGTCAATCGTTATTATGTCAAATATGTAATTCATATTGATAGAGATATGGTTTTTTGAGGATTGAAGCAAAAGAATTTGACCCAAAAAGCCCTCACTCACAAAGTTAGCATAGTAGTCTGCCTTATCACCCGAGATAGAGGCAGGTTTTTATGACCGATTAACCGTTGCCAACAAGACCTCATAAAAAGGTCGTTTGAATACTTTGGCTTTCAACCAACAGTAAAACGATATATCTATGATATTTTGCAAACCTTCAGGTCCTACATCAAATTTGGCATCCAGTTTTTCGTAAAAATTATCGGAATTGACCGCTTCGGGATTGCTGATATACATACGTATAAAATTCAGAAAGCGTTTGATATACACATTAGACGGGCGGGTAATGAACTCACCAAAGTATCGTTCGATTGACCGAATACGATTGAGCGCAATTTCATCATTGCCCATTTCATATTGTGCCAGCATTTCTATCATATTTTTTTTCAACAACCATTCTTTACCCATATTTTTCTCACAAGTGCGGTCGGTCGGCATTGCCCATAAAATATCGCGGGTTTTATCAAAATTTTCACTAAAACCGTAATAAGTAGCCAGATTTAGCGAGGCGGTTAATCGGTTTTCCATATTCATTTTGACAGTTTTTGCTTCCAGTAATTCCTCGTGCAATTGTATCGCCTCTTCCAGTCTGCCTTGAAAATTTCTGATAGCCGCCAACAACATCACATACAGCGGATAAAAACCATTATAATGACTTTTATCGTGTGCCAAAATATTTTCGTGATACACATCGAGCCAGTTCAAAGCCTCCTCAAAATTGCGATTACGATACAAGGCATGAGCTATCATATACAATAAATTCAACTTATAAAAATGCTGATGTTTGGAAAATCCATACTTCTCCTCCGCCGATTTATACTGCCCGATAATATAGGGTTCAAAATTCTTAAAATCAGCCTGCGTAATCGCTGCACCGCGCACTATGGAAGCAATATTATACAACAAACGAGGGCGTTTTATGACTACTTCCGCTAAATCATATTTAGATAATATTTCATATATCGTCCTGTTGATATTAATAAATTTGCCTTCAATCCGGCGTTCATGCAGTTTCTGTCGGATAAGCCCATGAGCAAAAAGCGCACGCTCATCTTCATCCAATAATTGACGATTGGCTTTGTGCTTTTCAATGATTTCCTGTATGTCAGGAGCATGCTTCGACGGCACATTTCGTATTTGTAATAAATAAATATTATTCAACAAACCAAACTGCTCGTGTGCCTGTGCAATGGACTCCGCTTTGTCGAGATAAAACCAAGCCAGCTTATCTGTTTTTTTAGTAAACAGATAACGCGCCAATGTAATATAACTCATAATGGAGGAGAAAGCCGTAGGGTCAGTATCCATTCTTTTGAGTACAATAAAATCGGTCAAATGTCGCAACAAACGCTTACGAACGGCATAGTAGGCTTCCTTATTCGGTACACCAAGATGTGCGGCAACTACTTTGGGTTTACTTTCTTCGTGCTTCAGCAAAAATTCAAATAACTCCAAATCCTTCCGTCCCTTTTTTTTCTTTTGTCGGTGAATGAAACTCCGAAATTCACGAATATCATCTGCTGCCAATGTGGTGATAATTTCTTTGATTTTATCCATAGTTGGGTCATTTAATTGTGCATAACAAAATAATGGGAAACTCTGTAATGACTGCTTTAGCTGTCAAGTAAATAACGGGTGCGATTCGTTTTTGTACCCGCTAATATTCTTGATTATCAATATTTTACGAATTTTAAATTAACTTGATGATAATATATTTTAAAAAAAATAATGTATTTGTGTTTAGGATGGAATATTTTTTCCGAATTTGGGCTAAAACTCGTCAGACATTTTCAAAATCTACCGATGAGCTCATATTTTCCGACAAAGTTTAAATGTCAGACGAGTTTTAGCCCAAATT
>CALIZI010000290.1 GCA_938028705.1 uncultured Saprospiraceae bacterium
CGTCGTCGTCACTGTTAGGAAATAGTAAATCACGACACTCTTGGCGGTTTTCAAAAACATCTGCCTCGACAAGGTCTTTACAGATTCGTCCAAATCCGCCCCTCAATTCTAAGCTGTCGCAGTCCTCACTGCTTATCAAGCCTAAATCTATTAAGGTGTCACAGACCATGTCTGCCAGACTCATTTCATCTTCGTCATCGTCGTCGTCGTCGTCACTGTTAGGAAATAGTAAATCACGACACTCTTGGCGGTTTTCAAAAACATCTGCCTCGACAAGGTCTTTACAGATTCGTCCAAATCCGCCCCTCAATTCTAAGCTGTCGCAGTCTTCACTGCTTATCAAGCCTAAATCTACTAAGGTGTCACAAATTTCCTCTGTGTCAGGAGAGCGTAATTCTAAGGATGTTTGTTCGTCTAAGAGACTGTCCGTTATATCTTGTTCGCATGACACTACGAAAATGATAGAACAGATGAATACTAGTTGTAATAAAAATTTACTGAAATTCATAAATACTTGATTTAAAAAAATTAAATAATCATGTTTGAATTATGGTTTTACATGATATTAAAATGTTGAAAAAATAAATTTTAGGAAGTAGTGCGTATGTTTGCGCCTCCTTGTTCACAATAAAATAGTGTGAACTATTATATTGTATAATAAGCATTTCCTAAAGTAGTGGATAAGCGTATTTTATCGGACTTTGAACAAAATGGGAATTGAGGTTTTAGGTTTTACCTAATTTTGAATTTTCCAAAGTCTAATATTTAAAAGTAGTGGATGGAACTTGTATTGTTAGTTGGATAGTATTTCTGTGGAATAATTACAAGCTGTTGATATGGATGGATAAATAACAAAAGTTATTTTACTGTGCAAAGTTATTCTTTTTTGGGGGTCATTGCAAGTTTAGAACGTACAAAAAAGAGCAAAATATTACAAGGTCAAATACGATAGTGTTGACAAAAAGCGCATTCTTATCATGAAATAAGTATCATGAGTGATTATTAGGATGATTGAATAAACTTCTGTTTATCAGTTGATTATTTTTTTAAAGTGTCATAATATCTTTTTGTCAAATGGCTTAGTTTTTAATTTAAAGGATGTTTTTGAATGAAAAAAATGACAAGTTCACCTACGGTTTCAACTACTTTGATAAGAAAGTAAAAATATCGAATTGGCAATTTTTATAATGTTTTGTTTGCAACAAAGCTATTTGTCGGCACGTATATAGTTTTCGATGGTATCTTTTTGGGCGTTTTGCGTTATTGCTTTGGAATCGTCTCAATTGGCGCATTTCATTCTCCGAAAATATGTTGGTACAATAAAAATGGTTAAAGTATCGTTAAATGTGTGCTTAGGGTCTTGGTTTATTGAGAGAAAAAGTCGTACATTAGTGTTGTCTTTGTGAGAAAAGGCGAAATAAACGACCTCCAAATTACAATTATATACATGGCGATTGAAATCGCCTGTACGTTTTTTTTCGACAAAAAACACAATAAATTCGATAAAAATGCGTTTCGGCACGATTATTGCTAATTTTATATCAAACAAAAAAAGGTAATTTAAATCACCTTTTTATTATTTACCAAACACTTTTAAACTAATTACTATAAGGATATAACTTCTACACAATTATTATTTACCCCCTATGTTACATCATAAATTCTGTAGAAACTATGCAAGTTACATCCCTTAGTGATCGTCAACTCATCCACTCTTATTTGGATGGGCAAGAAAAAGCGTTTGAGGAATTACTTACCCGACATAAAGGTAAGATTTATACCTCGATTTACATGTTCGTGAAAGATGAAAACACAGCGAATGACATCTTTCAAGATACGTTCATTAAAATTATTGATACCATAAGAAAAGGTAAATACAATGATGAAGGCAAGTTCCTTCAATGGGCTTTGAGAATTGCCTATAATCTTTGTGTGGACCATTTCAGACGGAATAAACGGAAACCAACCGTACCTTCAGTCAATGGTGAGTTTGATATTTTCGACATCCTCGAATCGCCTGAGCGCAATGCAGAAGGCGAGTTAATTCGCTTGCAGTCGCACTCGCGTCTGCGTCAGATTGTTGACATGCTCCCACCCGAACAACGCGAAGTCGTTATTCTCCGTCATTATGCAGAGTTGAGTTTTAAAGAAATTGCCGAACTCACTCGTGTCAGTATCAATACCGCACTCGGAAGAATGCGATACGCCCTCATCAATATCCGTAAAACGATAGAAGAAAAGGAAATTACTTTTCATTAATGATGAATGGCAGCGATAAAGGCTAATTTTTATCGTTATAGCGCGATTTTTTTTAAGAAAAAAAATAGTTCTTGGTAAGTATTTGAACTTGAGTTTGATACTTGCGCTTGAACTTATAAAGATACCCATTATTTTCGTTTCACACTCCTGAAACAATACAGAACGGGCGCATTCCATTTTTGGGATGCGTTTTTTTATTGTAACCCATTAAGTTTTTCCCAAATTTTCTTATACTCTGCTCCTGTCATTTTTGAGTTTGAAGATTTAAAAGAGTTCCATTGACTATCTTCTAAAGAACTTAACCATTGTACTACTTTATTATTGGAATCTGTTTGAAAAATCTCTCCGCCGATAGAGGCATTATATAACTCACCTGCTTTTTTTGCAATGCTTCTTGGGATATTATTTTTTCTCATTAAAACAGCTTCGTCTGTATTGACACCATAATGTATTAATGCTGGAAGGTTAGCCATTCGCTTTTTTTCTACATCACTTAAATTTTCCCAATCCGCTCCACTATTTGGCATTTTTTGAATTGCAGAAAGTCCCCATGTAGCAGCATTAGGCAAATATGAGTACATTGCACGAGTGCATTTTTCAATTCTTTTTCTGCTGTCGGTTTCAGATGAAAAATATTTATCTGCAATAAATTTTATGGATTTCCCATTCACCCAATCAACCACCATTTTTGAAATAGCAACATGTTCTATAGTGTTGCTGTTGTTCGATAATTTTTCTATAGACTTTCGGATTTCTGGGGTTTTAAACATCATTCCAATAAGTTTTTGCAAACTCTTATTTTGATTTGAAAAAAGCTGGTTTCTTTCCCAATCTGAACTTTTTAGCCCGGCACCGCTTAAACTACCTAGAAGGTTTCTAATAGATACCGTCGAGAAACCGGTAGCGTCTGAAAGTTTAGCATCAAGAGGCTTTATTTTATTTATATAAGCTCTAAGGTTGGTGCGTAAATAATTTTTTTGTTGTTGATTTAGCTTTTTAAATCCTAAAGTATCTTGAAGTTTTTGTTCTAAATTTGCAATCAAAGAACTCAAGTTTTCGCTTTGGTTGTAAAGGTGCGAAATATATTGTAGTAGCCCAGACCATCGGGGATCTCTGAAAAGCCAACGTTCAAATTCAATCGTGGGGTCACTTAGTGCTTGGTTGACGATGCTAATTAGTTGTGATTCCAAATCATCTGCTGCATTTTTTACATAATTGGTTATCTTTAGTAAATCTTCATCATCTTTAGCTATCAGTCCAACCCAACCGAGTGACTGTTGTCCAGCACGACCTACCCTTCCTGCAAGATTCCAAAAATCTCTAATAGGCATTAACTTGAACGGATACCTATAAGTAGCCATGATTACAGATGATATAGGAAAATTAATTCCTTGTGCAATGGTAGTTGTGGCAACAAGTGCCTGTAATTTCCCTTTGGACATCAAGCCTTCTAACAAAAATTTTATTTCATCAGGAATCGCAGAGCTATGTACTCCTACCCTTTTGCTCAAATAAGACGACAAAGGAAAATCAGTACCTAACTCATCTTCAATAAATCTTCTAATAAGCTCAACATCAGGGTCGTTTTCAAATTCATTTTCAATTTTAGAACATATATTATTAGCTATATCAAATGCACTACTTGGGTCACCTGCAAGGATTATAGTTGGTTCTTTAATATCAAGCAATTTTGCAGCTAAAGTACTTGCAAACAGTTTTTTTGTATTTAATTTGGATGTAGTGGGGTCGTTTTGATTTGAATCAGCTAATTTAATATTCTCTTCAGTTAAATAAGTTCCTTTATTCGTTAGTAAGGTTTTTAGTTTAAATTCATAATTTCTCCGGCTTCCCTCTTTGATTAAAGCTCCCACCACTCTTTCATTAGGTTGCCACCAGTGTAGGCTTAGATGTACATCTCGCCCTCTTTCTCCTCCCAACCATTTTGCAATTTCTTCGGAATTAGACACGTCAGGTGTCATTAAAAGAAAATTTGCATTTGCACAGTCTGTTTTGATAGTAGATAGTAAAAATTCTAAATTCAAACCCCGTACCTCATCCTCAATATTATGCGCTTCATCAACGATAGCTAAAACTAAAGGTCTTTTTTCAGATGTTCCATAACCCTGTCTTATCATTAAGTGGAGTTTTTCATAAGTAGTTACCAATACATCGAAAGCTTTACTTTGAGCATCACCTTCCAGTAATGTTTCTTCAAAACCATCCAAATCCAATGTCCCACTTACTTTTTCTACTCGAATACCAATTCCACTAAGATCTTTATTTAGTTGATTATACGTTTGATTAACGAGTGAACGGGTAGGTACAACATAAGCCACCCACCCACCATCCTCAGCAAATTGATTAAGTGCGGCAAGTAATCTGTATTCTGCAATCATAGTTTTTCCACTAGAGGTTGGAAGGTTTACTACGATGGCACTATGGGCAGGATTGAATATTTCGTTTAATGATTCTTTTTGTGGATAAAGTAATTCAAATATACCAAAATCTTCTCGTCGTGAGATAAATTTATTGAATTTGGAGATTCTTGAATTTATATTTTTTGTATTATACCAAATTGTATTCTTTATTAGTTTTGAAGCGAAAGATTCAAAAAATTGAATTAAGAGTTGTAAGCTGATATTTTCCGCTTTAACGGCAAAATCTTTCGAGTATCCCACATGATATTTTACTTGGTTTTCAGCATCCAATGGTCTTCCCCCGATTAGATACTCTCCAAGTATTTCAATAGATTTTGCAAAATGATACAATGAAACTAACTCTGCGGCACCATAAGGACGACCCGACTCATCTACATTGTTCAGAAATGTTTGCTCAAATTCATTTTGCTCTAAACGTAGCTTTTCGATAAATTCAACAGAAGTATTTATATCTCGCCAATTCTGTTTTCTGACTAAACCAATGATAGCTTTAAATGAAGTGTTTAGCAATCTTGAATTCCACTTTTCAGAATTTGGAATGTTATTAATTTTTTGCTCTTCTTTTTTTAAATATTGTCGGACTAAATGCCAACCTTCCCCTAAATAACCAAAAGCAATTGTTTTTAAATACTCAAAAACTACGGAATCTTCTTTAATATCAATTTCAATTTGAGTGGCAATATCAAAATAGGTAGAACATAAAGCTTTGAATTCTTCTGAGTTCTGATTATCCCAAAGCTCAACGATTCTTAACTCGCAAAGGTGCTTGGCTTTATCCAAGACTATTATATCGTTCTCATCAATTGTTGTTCCCTCAAAGCGATTTGCCACTTTACCTTTCTGTATGAGTACACCAATCCCATTAAGCATATCAGGGTATGCAACTTCAAGATAGCGATATTTTGATTGACTACTCATTTCTTGAATTACCTTCAATAATACTTCTCCAGTTCTCTTTCTTTATAGACGTGTATATTGCAAATAAGTTTAACCCTATTGGTGATAAAATTATCGCTTTAAGTTTATTGTAACTCGGAAGAACATCTTTTTCGTCGGGGGGAACATCACGAATAAGCCCTCCAATTAACACATATTTATCCGCATAATAAGATTTTATAGCTTTATCGTAATCAGCCTTGATAGGGGCTTTTATTGTTGTCTTAGTTTTCAAATAGGTTATGAGTATTCGGCGTTTATGACTACTTCCATATAAATCTTTCAGCTGATTTTCTATTCCATCTGATTTTGTCATCACCTGTGGAGGTCTTTTTGCCAATTCAGATGATGTCTTAACTTCACCAAATAGGAACATTACCTCGTCATCTACTTCTATAAAACCAACTAAATCTGCTCCTGTTTTATTTCCTTTAGGATTTCTGGCATCTCTCAATTCGTTCCAAGGAAACCTACAGTTAAAGTAAGATTCTAACACTACTTCAGCTAAAGCTTCTCCAACTCTCCAAGGTCTTAAATCATTAGGTGTAGGGTTCTGAAAGGCTTGAATATCGGCAAGTAAGTTTTTGGAGCTAAAACCTGTAGTATTTTTAAGTTCAAGTAATTCATCTAAACTCTCTTGTTGAACCTCAACATCTATCAGATTATCGAAAACAGGCTTTTCAAGGTAATCTGTCATTTCAGCATCATCAATTTGAATACCTTTATATCCTCTTATGTTTGTATCTATATGTTGGTAAAGTGTAATCAATGGGTTTTGTAACGTTTTGGATTTCAATTTATTATACTGCATTTATTGAATGCGTGGAAGGCTCAAAGATAAATAAAAATATAACAAAATATTCTTAATAAGATGATTTTTTTGCAAAATGATTTTACGAACTTTATCCTCTTTTTTGAGCAAATAGATATCAGACTTTGCATTGCTATATGGGTAAAATCAGTAAATCTTTCTTTCATTACTCATAGATAAGTTAGTTCAATCCCACAGTTTCCAATTGCCAAACTCCCAAAAAAACAGTAGCTTTGACCACTGATGAACATACCAAAACACATCCGCTTTTTGTGGGCTGTTTACCTGTGGGGTTTATTGTTTTTCACCTTATTTCGGGTAGCTGTATTTTGCACCCAAATCAAGGCATATCACCAACTGCCCGACGAGCGTATCAGCCTGATTGCCCAAGCCTTTTTTATGGGTTGGCGATTCGATACCTGTATATCGGGCTACTTACTCAGTTTGCCTTTGGTGGTCTTATCGATAGTGGCTTTTTTGAAGGTAAAAAAAGGCGGTATCAGCAATGCGATGACTTGGTTTTTGAGTGTGGTCTATGTCTTAGCGTTTGCGATTTGTGTGGTGGATATTCAGTATTATAATTTTTTTCAAGACCGCCTCAATTCTGCCGCCTTCAACTGGATAGATACGCCCGGTTTCGTCATTGGCATGATAGCCGGAGAACCTGTACACTTTCTATATCTCGTCGTTTTTTGTATAATTTGTTTTTTATTTATTAAAAAAATATTTATAATAAAAAAAAGACTACTACACGACGATTGGCGCATTAGTTTCCGGTATTTGCCCTTCGTTTTGGTCGTCATGGGCTTGGTGTTTTTGGGCATTCGCGGACGTATAGATGAAAAATCGCCGATACGGGTAGGTACGGCGGCATTCAGCAATTACGCACTGCCGAATGATATGGGTTTAAATCCTGTTTTCACGCTGATGCGTAGCCTGCTGGACGACCAAAAAGCCGAAAATCGCGCCATACAATTTATGGACAACGAGGAAGCCATAGGCCTTACCCGCCAATACCTCAACATACCCGACAGTACCAGATTTGACTCACCGATTGCCCGAACATTCGCCCCCGAAGGTGAAGCCATAGATGCCAATATCGTAGTGGTACTCATGGAATCTATGTCTGCTGCCAAGATGGGTATTTACGGCAATCCATACGACCTTACGCCTTCGCTCGACAACCTTGCAAACGAGGGGCTTTTTTTCAAAAATTGCTATACCGCAGGCACTCATACTTTCAATGGTTTGTACGCTACTTTGTATGGTTTTCCGGCATTGATGAAGCAGCATAGTCTGGATGTGGTGAATGTGCCACAGTACGCAGGTATGCCCAACGTGCTAAACGCACAAGGCTACCGCACCGCCCATTTTATGACCCACGATGACCAGTTTGACAACGTCGGTGGCTTTTTTAAAGCGAATGGTTACGAGCGTGTTTTTTCCGAAAATGATTATCCACAAAAAGATGTAAAAAGTACACTTGGCGTATCCGATCATATCATGTTTGAGTATGCCGTACCGATACTGACCGACTATGCAAAGGAAGGTAATTTTTTCGCAAGTTTTATGACGACGAGCGACCATATTCCGTATATTATTCCTGACGATATTCCATTTAAAGCCAAGCAGTCGGCAAGAGACCTTGCGATAGTGGAATATGCGGATTGGTCGATAGGACATTTTATAAATTTGTGTAAAAAAGAGGCTTGGTTTGACCGTACAATTTTTGTCTTTTTGGCAGACCACGGACGACCCGTCAATGCCATTTACGATATGCCCTTGAGTTATCATCATTCGCCTTTGATTTTTTATTCGCCGAGCTTGTTGTCACCGTCTAATGTAAATCCAAACTTCGCGCTCCAACAAGATGTCTTTCCTACCATTATGGCTATATTAAATCGAAATTTTATAAATAACACATTAGGTATTAATTTATTAAAAGAAAAAAGACAATATGCCTACTTTAGTGCCGATACGAAGTACGGCTGCCTGAGTGATGAGTATTTTCTGGTAGTCAGAAATGACGGAAATGAATCATTATACGATTATAAAAATCGAAATACACATAATTTTTTAATAGAAAAAAAAGAAACCGTAGCGAATATGAAGCAATACACGGAAGCCATGTTGCAGACGGCACAATGGATGATTTTGAATGGGAAAACGGGTATGCAGTCCATAGACGATGGTCAATAGTCGATGGTTTTTAATTTTGGATTACCCGTCTAGCTTTGCCGAATTTTTATAATTATATTTTTATAAATTATTTAAATTTTAAATAAAATAAAAAAATAAGTACCCGGTTTGCTAAACTTTTCGAGTTTGGTAAACGTAAGCAACGCACGGATTTCTAGTCGGTTATAAAATTTTGTACTTCGCTCACGTTTACTAAACTTTTTGAAGTTTAGCAAACGGGGTACTAAAAATGTGGTGCTTAGATTTTGAAAGTGTCTGTCATTCTAAATTTGAATAATGAGATTTCTATTTTTTATAATATTTTTAATACTCATTGCTTGCAATGAAAACGAATCATACACACCACCTGTCGCAGGCAGTTACGGCGAGCATGTTGTATTGGCGTATAATGAATCGAGCAAAGAAATTTCGGGTATTTATCAGACCAATATCAATACACAAGAACCCGCTGCGGACAGTTGTTATTTTTATTTTGTTGGAAAATTTGCAGGTGGAAAAACGAATATTATCAGTTGGCGCATTGGGCATCGACTGACGGAGATTTTCGGGATTATGACCATGCAGGATTCGCTGTCCTTCGACCTGTCTTTTGAACGTTCACATATAAATTGTACAACACAACAAGGACTAAGTGACGTTTATACATTGGATAAAAAAACAGATTGGCGATACATTCGCACTGTAAAAAAAGACGGAGCTTCCGTATATACACAACCGGAAGGAAGTCCATTAGATACGCTTTTCAGAAAAGGAACAATTATGTATGTTTTGGACAAAAAAATAAACTGGGTACAAACCACCAATGGCTGGATGCGCGAAGAAGATTTGATACGATTTCCGGGATAGTCGTGATTCGTAATTCGTTGATTCGTGATTTGTTCGATAAAACAAAATTTATGTTTATAATGCCTGTATTATCAATAAAAAAATCAATATTTTTGCAAAAATTAGTTAATCAGTTGATTAGTGAATTGGTTAATCAGTGAACTCGTTGAATATTGCTCATCTTTCACTAATTAACCAATCAACTAATTAACTATTTACCAAAATAAAACATGGCAAATCAAGACGACAGCTTCAAAAAACTGGTATCACATTGTAAGGAATATGGCTTTATTTTTCAGTCGAGCGAAATATATGACGGACTTGCGGCGGTATATGATTACGGACCCTATGGTGTGGAGTTGAAGAATAACATCAAGCAATATTGGTGGCAAGCAATGACGCAGATGCACGAAAATATTGTGGGTATTGATGCAGCGATTTTTATGCACCCCAAGACTTGGAAGGCTTCCGGTCACGTAGATGCGTTTAATGACCCGATGCTGGACAATAAAGATTCTAAAAAACGCTATCGCGCCGATGTTTTGGTGGAGGAGTATATGGAAAAACTCGATGCCAAAGCAGATAAGGAAGTGAAGAAAGCAAAGAAGCGTTTTGGCGATGATTTTGACGAGGCGATGTTCCGCGACACCAATCCGCGTGTGAAGGGTTACATGGATAAAAAAGCAGCTATCGGTACGCGACTCGCCACAGCGATGACCAATTCCGACCTCGTGGATATGAAGGCGATGATTGAGGAATTGGAAATTGTGTGTCCGGTCAGTGGCTCGAAGAATTGGACGGATGTACGTCAGTTTAATTTGATGTTTTCGACGCAACTGGGTGTAGTGGCAGGAGAGGAAAGTATTTTGTATCTCCGCCCGGAAACGGCACAAGGTATTTTTGTGAATTTTTTGAATGTACAAAAAACTTCACGCCAGAAAATTCCTTTTGGTATCGCGCAGATTGGTAAGGCGTTTCGGAATGAAATCGTGGCGCGGCAGTTCATTTTTCGTATGCGCGAATTTGAACAAATGGAAATGCAATTTTTCATCGCACCGGGAGAAGATGATAAGTTTTACCAACATTGGAAAGCCGAGCGTATGAAGTGGCATTTGCGCCTACATCCACAGTCGAAATTGCGCTACCACGACCACGAAAACCTCGCCCACTACGCATCAGCGGCAGTAGATATTCAGTTTGAATTTCCCTTTGGTTTCCGCGAATTGGAGGGTATTCATGCGCGTGGTGGCTTCGACCTGACGCAACATCAAGAGCTTTCAGGCAGAAAAATTACTTATTTCGATAATGAACGCGATGAGAGTTACACGCCGCATGTCGTGGAGACTTCGATTGGTGTTGATAGAATGTTTTTGGCGACGATGACGAATGCTTATACGGAAGAGGTCGTGCCTGATGCAAAAGGAAAAGACTCTACCCGAATCGTGCTGAAACTCCCTCCCGCACTCGCGCCTGTGAAGTGTGCGGTATTGCCACTACTCAAAAATAAGCCCGAACTCACCGCCAAAGCCCGCGAAGTAATGAAGGGTCTGCAACATGCTTTTACTTGCCAATACGATGAAAAAGACGCTATCGGCAGACGCTACCGCAGACAAGATGCGATTGGTACACCCTATTGCGTGACGATTGATTTTGATACCTTAGAAGATAATACCGTCACCGTCCGTGACCGCGATACATTGGAACAAGTGCGGATTCCTATTTCGGAAGTGGAAGGGATGATTGCTGGGAAGGTGAGTATGAATGAGTTGTTTCGGGAAGGGTGAAAATAGATTTTAATTGAGATATATACACGCCTTGCATTTTTGAGAATGTGAGGCGTGTTTTTTATCATTCTGTGACAGAAGATTGCGCTTTTTTCCCAAAACGTTCAGCCGTTTCATTTAAGTTTTTCATGGCTTCGTTGATGTTCTCACTTTGAAGCAGTTCGAGTGTTTCTTGTTGCATTTTGAGTTTGGCAATAGTTTCCATGATGTCGGCTTTTTCGCTTTTTGCAGAAATCAAATCCGAGCGGAGTGCTTTGCTCAATGTCTTGATAAACAGACCGAGTATTTCAATTTTTTCATTCAGTTTATGAGTATCCTCATCAATTCGAAATAGCTCAAAAAGATGTTGGGATGTATTTTCTATATCGGTTTTCGAGAAGCCGTTTTTTTGACCAATAAAAGATTTTGTATAACTCATATATTATATTTCTTCTAAGGAAATCAAGGTAATATTTTGCGAATCATTCACCTTGATTACCCTAAATTTAGATTTACTTTTGAATAATACTTCCTTTTCATTCTGGGGGCTTTGGCTACCGTAAAATGAAAATTGCTCAATTTCTTTCCCTGTTTTTGACGCAATAATAAATATAGTGTTTCCACGACTGAAGGATTGTGCTACCCTCATTGATTTACTTGATGAAATGAATGCGGGTTCTGTTATTTCGTTGTCATTTTCTTCGGCTTTTTTATAAAAATCAATTTTCGTCTGACTCAATGCTACTCCCCGATAAGATTCTTCCTCATAATTTGGCAATTTTTCCAATGCCTGATTCAAGTAACGCTCATATTTATTGTCTTTTCCGTCTCTAAGGTCTTCGTTCAATTGATCATATCCTTCAACCGAGTTCCCAATAATTTTTGCGTTTTTTTAGCAAACGCTTTCTGTGAAATCTTCTCAATGCTCTTTTAGATGATTTAAAATCCATATAGTTGTCGGTTAAAGAAGGTGAAGCAAGCAACGTCTCTCACAGCCATTAAGTTCCGTCTGGTACCAACAAAAAAATGAGCTTATTTTGACTCCACTTTCTGATTAGACTTTGGACAAAGGAAATTGGGGAATTGGGAAATTAGGTAAACCTCTCTTTTTTAGATTTTTACAAAAAATAATTAATTACATGTTTTATTTTATTAATAAAATTTATTCAATTGATTATCAATGAGTTATAATTATAAACCTAATTTCCCAATTTCCTAATTCCCATTTTG
>CALIZI010000291.1 GCA_938028705.1 uncultured Saprospiraceae bacterium
ATATTTTTTCCGAATTTGGGCTAAAACTCGTCAGACATTTAAACTTTGCAGGAAAAATATGACATCATCGGTGAATTTTGAAAATGTCTGACGAGTTTTAGCCCAAATTCAAGAGCAAAATGTCAAATATATTAAATAAAAATCGAACATGACATTGTCAAGTTAAATATTTATATTATTTTTTCAATAACTTATAAAATATTTATTAATATTTTTCATATTTATAAATAAATTAAAATCAAATCATTAATAATATTAAAATAATTAAAATAGACAAGTTCATCTAAAGTATAAAAGTAGTTGACAGTTTTTTGAGCTATAATAGACTCTTCAAATTGAGTAATCACGCAGAGAACGCAGAGTTCGCAGAGATTGGATGATTAGCCCTCTGCGAACTCTGCGAACTCTGCGTGAAAAAGTGTCAACTACTTCGATAAACATGTCTTAAAATGCAAAAATCCTGATTTAAAATTATTATGAAAATATGGTTAATCGAACTATCTGACAACAAAGACGTAAACAATATAGAAACTAACATTCAACATATCTCAATATTCATTTTAATGCATTGACAATCAACAAATTAACATTATTATACGCTGTCACAATCAGCGCATGTTAATAACTTATTCTTGTTTTTTTTGAATTTTCGGGATTCTACAATTACCTTTGTTATCGTTTTGAAGAAAAGTTAATAAAACAGTGAGGACCTATTTAATAACAGTGTAAAATCATTTAATACGAATAATAAAACATTTTTGAACGTTAAATCGTTTATTCCCAGTAGTTTTTATATTAGATATTACGTGTCAATTTTACACTTAATAAACAATCCAAGCTAAAGTAATGAGGAAAGACAAATTCATTTACAACACTCAAACACTATCTTATGAAAAGATAGTAGTAACGTGGCAGCAACGCCTACTCCAAGTAATAGAATACTCGGCGGCAGTAGCTGTAATGGCGGTACTTTTGGTGTTGTTACACAACAAGTTCTTCCCAACCTCAAAAGAAAAAGCCTTACAATACGAGATTGACCAAATGGAACTCCAATACAGTCAACTCGTGGGTGAAATGGATACCTATTCAAAAATCATGGACAATTATCGTCAACGCGAAAATAATGTCTATCGAATGGTTTTTGAAATGGAACCGATGGATGAATACGTGTGGGAAGCCGGTATAGGCGGCAGTGATAAGCACGAAAATTTCAAAAATTTCCGTAGCCGCGACATCATTACGGAAGCCAGTGCGAAGGTGGATAAATTGGGCAGACAACTTGCCATACAATCCAAATCACTGGACGAAATCCGCGATATGGCAGAAGGCAAAGAGGAAATGCTCAATTCCATTCCTTCCATCCGTCCGATAGGCAAACCTTCCCGTAAAATCAAGCTGTATTCGGGTTACGGAATGCGTATTCACCCGATACACAAAATCAAAAAAATGCACTATGGCATTGATTTTACCGCACCAAGAGGTACGCCTATATATGCGACGGGCAACGGTAAAGTTCGTAAAATCACCAAAAGCCGTTCAGGTTACGGCAATCGTGTAGTAATTGACCATGGACACAATTATAAAACACTCTATGCACACATGCACACCATTGATGTGAAAAAAGGACAAAAAGTGAAGAAAGGAGACATCATCGGAACAGTGGGCAGTACGGGTTCTTCCACTGCGCCTCACTTACACTATGAAGTGATGCACAGAGGCAAAAAAATCAATCCGATACACTTTTGTCTTGATGGTTTGACACCGGAAGAATACAACGAAATGCTCGAAATGGCTTCTGTCGTCAATCAATCGTTTGATGCCGGTGGCGAAGAATATGAGAATGGTAGCAAACCTTGATAGTTAAAAATATAATAATATGTAAGACCTGTACACTCTGTGAGTTTACAGGTCTTTTTGTTTTTTGAGATTTAGAATTTGAATAAATTTGCCTAATCTTTTTATTTTAAATACTTTTGTAATGCTATCTTAAATAAGATGAAATAATATATATAAAACGAATCGAATGACAAAGATAAAATTCGGAACAGACGGCTGGCGTGCAATTATCGCTGATACTTATACCATAGAGAATGTAAAACGGGTGGCACAAGCCACTGCATCATGGATGCTTGAAAAAGGTTGGGATAAAGCCGTTATCGGACACGACTGCCGTTTTGGAGGAGAAATGTTTGCCAAAGTCACCGCACAGGTATTGGGTGCCAACGACATCAAAGTCCACCTCGCCAAAGGCTTTGTTTCTACGCCAATGGTATCGCTTGGTGTGGTCAAGACCAATGCCCAAGTGGGCATCGTGATTACTGCAAGTCACAACCCACCTTCATACAATGGTTTCAAACTCAAATCTGCTTACGGCGGACCCACTATACCCGCAGGTATTGCCGAAGTAGAAGCCTTAATCCCTGATAATCAAGTGGATATAGCACTGCCTTCCTTAGAAGAATTGCACGAAAGCGGCATGTTGAATTATATTGATTTGGAAGATATTTATATTCGACATGTAGAAGAAAATTTTGATATGAATGCTATTCGCACATCAGGTATCAAACTCGCTTACGATGCGATGTATGGCGCAGGTCAACGTGCTGTGCAACGTCTCCTTCCCGATTGTGTACAACTGCATTGCGATGATGACCCTTCCTTTAAAGGGCAAGCTCCTGAACCGATTCATCGCAACCTCAACGAACTCTCCGAAACCATTAAAAATGACTCGACGATAGATTGCGGATTAGCCAATGACGGCGATGCTGACCGTATAGGCATGTACGATGAAGACGGTAATTTTGTCGATTCGCACCATATTTTATTATTACTTTTATTATATTTAAAAAAATATAAAGGAATGGACGGAAAGGTCATTATTACGTTTTCCGTTACCGATAAAATGAAAAAAATGTGCGAGCAGTTTGGCTTGGAATGTCAGATCACGAAGATAGGATTTAAGTATATCGCAGAGATTATGACCAAAGAACAGGTCTTAGTAGGCGGCGAAGAATCGGGTGGTATTGCCACCGCTGGACACATCCCCGAACGCGACGGTATCTGGATGGGTTTGCTCATTTTAGAATTTATGGCAAAAACCGGAAAATCACTCCAAGCCCTCATTCAGGAAGTGTATGATATGGTCGGTACATTTGCCTTTGACCGCGACGATTTGCACATAGATGAAGCTAAGAAACAAGCAATTATCGAACAATGTAAAAATGATGTTTTCGAACATTTTGGTAAAAATAAAATCCAACGCACTGAAAGTCTGGACGGTTATAAATTTTATTTTAATGATGATGAATGGGTCATGATTCGCCCGTCGGGAACCGAACCCGTCTTGCGCGTATATGCACAAGCACCCACGCATGAGCGCGTAAGAGCTATACTGGATGCCGTACATGGAGAACTTAAATAAATTATTGGAACCACTAATCCCGATAGCTATCGTGGATAAGTACACGGAATCGAACAAACGCAAAAGATTATTTAGAACACTAAGAAAACCCTTTATTACACTTTGTGTTCTTCCCGATAGCTATCGGGATATTTCGACCTTAGTGAATTTAGTGCGCTTAGTGGTTCAAAACACTCCTACTCGCCTTTGTTTATATGTTTGCTTGCTATTCTTTATTTTTGCCTGTCGCAAAGAGCGCACTACAATTATCCTCGAAGAATTACCGACACCTACCGAAGCAATTTTATACGATATTACCTTTACAGATACGGATACGGGCTATGCCGTAGGCGGCTACCATTTTTTTCATGGCGAATGGCTGCGGACTACCGATGGCGGCACTACCTGGAAGTCGGATACCTTTGCAAGTACAGCGATGTTGGACATTCATTTTGTGCGCCCTGACAGAGCGATTTTAGTGGGTTTTGATGGTCGTGCTTTTTACAAACCTGATGCCGCTACATGGTGGCAACCTTATTATCCGTCCGAAGGCGAAACCATGAATGCCGTTGATTTTTATGATGAAAATACAGGTGTGGCAGTGGGTGGAAAAAACTTTGCTTACGGTCTTATTTATCGTTTGAATAATATAAATGGTACAACGGATACAGTGCATTACCCGCTGGCACACGAACTGCGCGACGTGCAATTTACGGATGAAAATACCGTTCATATCGTAGGCTACGGCTATGTTGCCAAATCAACGGATGGTGGCTTGACCTGGCAGCCCAACAGCATACAAGGCGATTTTTTCTATGCTTTATACTTTTATAATCAAGAGATTGGATATGCCGTAGGCAGAAGTGGTACGATTATCAAAACTATAAATGGAGGAACAGATTGGTCGAAAATCCGCAATGGAAATCATCTTTTTGTGAGCAATGAGAAATTTCGTGATGTCTGGTTCAAAAGTGCAGACGAAGGCTATATCGTAGGTGACAGCGGATTGTTTTGGTACACCAATGACGGCGGCGATTCGTGGAAGATAGTGGAGAACACGCCGGATGTGACTTTTAACCGTATTTTTTATCAAAATGGAGTGGGATATATTGCCGGAGAGGAGGGGAAGATTTATCGGTTTGTGGATTAGCAAGGTATTTTATTATGTCAAAAAAAAATTGTAAATTGGAGACATGGAACAAGATTTAATTAAAAGAATCACTATCAATCCGGAGATTTGCTTTGGCAAACCAACTATCAGAAATATGCGCTATCCTGTTGAAATGATACTGGATTTGCTGTCCGCCGGAATGACAACCGAAGAACTGATAGAAGATTATCCGAGTTTGGAAGCGGATGATATTAAAGCGTGTTTGTTATTTGCTTCCAAGCTGGTGAAAGTCAATAGCATACACAAAGTAATAGCCGCATGAAATACATTGTAGATGCTCAATTGCCATTAAGATTAAAAAAATGGTTGATACAATATGGACATGATGCGCTACATACTGACGACCTACCTTTGAAAGACCGCACACCTGATATTGACATCATTGAACTTGTAGAAAATGAAGATAGAATAGTCATTACAAAGGATAGTGATTTTTATAAATCTAATCTCCTTAATGGTACACCTAAAAGAATATTGATGATTACCACCGGTAATATTATCAATAGAGATTTGATTAAGTTATTTGAACTAAATTTTCCAACAATAGAAACTTATTTTAACTCCGGCAGTCAAATCATTGAACTGGACAATACTTCCATAACTATCCATTCATAAAAAGCGATAATGAGATATTTTACTCAACTAATTTTACTCACACTCACCACCATATTATTTTGCCTCAATGCCCATGCACAAACGGGATACGGCTTTCGCATAGGTCCAAATTTTACAGATTATACAATACAAGTACCTGATAGTCTGCAAATTACGCCTGCAAAAAAGACAGGCATACAAGCAGGTGTATTTTATAATATCAGTAGCGGCGGTGCTTTTTCGATACAGCCGGAAGTGAATTTTTCACAAAAAGGTATCCGTTTCAATGAACCGAATGATATAATGGTTAAACGCAATTTTAATTATCTCGAATTGAATGTTTTGGGTAAAACCACAATTGGCGGAGAAAATATAAAAGCCTTTCTACATCTTGGTCCGGGCATTTCCTATCTGATATCGGCACAAGACAAGACCGATATTTCGGGAACTACGAAAGTAGATTTGGAAGCGGAAAACATCCGGCGTTGGGATACCGTTATTCATGCGGGTTTGGGTGCAGCTTTTCGTTTGGGATTTGAAAATGCTTTATTCATTGAAGGTCGGTACAGCTTGAGTATCAGCGACTTGAATAATGTAGATACCAGTCAACAATCCGATGATTACAAGCCTGTCAACCACCGAGTCATTGGTTTTACGATTGGCTATATCTACTACCTTGATGGCTTTGAAGGTTGAACAAATTGATTTGATTCTTCATTAGCACCCAAAAAATAGCCGACTACTCATACTTGACAGTGAGCTATTTGGCTGTTAAGCCATTATTTCCTTATGAAATTTTTAAAATAACTTTATTTATAATATTCGTTAAATTATTATATAAATCTGTATCAAAAAAAGAAGTATTTTTATAATATAATTTATTAATAATCAAATATTTGTGAAAATATTTTAAAATTAATTTTGTAAAAATATTCATAAAACGATATTTGACTTTTTTACAAAAGCTCTAATAGATATTTTCAAAATAATTTCCTTGATTTTCGTGCAAATCTGTATCAAAAAAAGTGATATTTTATTAATTTAATTAACTGATAATCAGTTAATTAATAGTAAATAAATAAAAAAGCAATAGACTTTTTTAATAAAACAATTTTGGCATTTCTCAAAAAAATAATGAATAAGCACCCTTAACTCCAACATTTCTCTCACCAACCAAGCACAATTTTTATTAATTTTGCCGAATGGCAAGAACAAAGCTCTCCGATGAATTAAAAGAGGCAATTACGATGTTGTCCGGTAAGGAAAAAGATAAATTATTGTTTCGCTTGATAGCCAAAGACGCAGCACTAATTAAGCGTATGGAATTTGAGTTATTGGAAGATGGCGAAACCATTGACGAGCGTCGGGAAGAAATATATAAAGCCATTGACAAAGGCTTTGCGACCTATCGTTTTTATTCTCCCGGATACCTGTTATTGGTGTTGCGAAGTATCAGTGGTGACATCAATCGACACGTTAAAACGACGAAAGATAAATACGGCGAAGTACAACTCAATTTTTTGATGCTCAACAAAAGTCTAAGTTTATTTGGCGATAAAATCAGACAGGCACATCCACACAAATCCCGCACATTTAATGCCTATGTGGTGAAGCGCAGTATCAAATTACTTCAATTGCTCGGTAAGATGCACGAAGACTATATCCTTGATTTTCAAGATGATATGACGCAACTTGGCCAACATATCGAAAATCAACCGCGAATGAGTCAACTTGCTGAAAATCTCGGTTTGGATGTTGGCAGGTTACTGCGTGGAGAGGTTTAATTTTAATGAAGCAATAAATCAATGCAAACAATCATATTAAAGGTAGGCACCTCCACCCTCACACGCGGCACAGACCGACTTTCACGCGGAAAAATTGAGGACATCGCACGACAAGTCTTAGCACTTCGCGACAAGTATAAATTCATCATCGTATCATCCGGCGCGATAGCTACGGCACGGCAATTCATTGAATTACAGGGCGGTACGCCGATAGCGGTCAAGCAGGCATTGTCGGCGATTGGGCAACCGGTATTGAGCAAGATTTATCAGGAAATTTTCAATGATTTCAACCTCAAAACCGCACAATGTCTCGTCAATTACCGCGATGTCGATAATGAAAAATCTCGCCAAAATATCACCAATGCCATCAATGTCTTGCTCGAAAATGATTACATTCCAATTATCAATGAGAATGACACCGTAGCCACCGACGAAATTCAATTTGGCGACAACGATAAACTCTCTGCACTCATGGCTGGCTTGTTGGGTGTAGATTTGCTGGTCATTGCTTCCGATATAAATGGCTTGTACGATAGCGACCCCAATAAAAATCCCAATGCGAAAATCATCCCCGAAATCAAGGACGTTGCCCCCTACAAACACCTCGAAAAGGACAGCGATAACGGACTCGGCACAGGCGGTATTCGCTCTAAATTGATTGCCGCAGATATTTGTCTGAAAAACGATATTGAAATGTGGATTGTGAATGGTTTTGAGGATAATTTTTTGGAGAAAGTAGTGAATGGAGAGGCGGTTTTTACGCGAGTGAAAAGGTAGAATTTTTGGATGACAAAGCAATGAAATCAAGTTGACAAATCAGTATAATTTGCTTATCTTTAAGGAAATATTTTTTTATGGAAGCTACACTCATTCCAACATTAATAAATGGTAGTTCAAAGACTGATTCAGCCAATAAATTGAATCGGCAATTTGAAACATTTACCAAACACATTAAAACTATTTTATTATCTGATAAAAGCTTTTCACTTGCGTTTTATGAGTCTTTTAATGAAATTTTCCTCCTTAGATTGGAGACCCACGCTTATGTGAAAACACATCAAATTGGTCATGATGAATTGAATGAAGCATCCGAAAAATTCACTGCACACATACAATCCATATCCGACCCTTCCGATGAAAATCTGTTTTTTTTAGTGGAAAATACCCTATTTGCCCTCCAAACTTTGAAGAGAGTTGCGCGAGAATCTATCGGTACTACTATCCTTAAACCTTTAGAAAATGTTGAATATCATCACTATACATCTTATGATAATTTCAGAAACTACTTAATATCAAGTTATAAAAATTTTGGTGAAGATACTCAAAATCGGATTAAAAATTTCTTTGATGCTTCACTGATATTAGATGCTTGTTTGATAGCCGTTCATCTCATTATAGAAGAAAAATTAATGTCAAAATTATCCGAAAACAAAATTGATGAATTAGGTGAAATGATAGCCGGAAATGCACAAACTTACGGTGGGTGTGCGCTTGGTCTGGGGATTTCAAGCAAAAGAAAATCCCGTTCAGATTATCCTATGTTAGAGGAAAATGAATTATTGGAGCAAATGCTCATTGCAGAATCAGGTATTGACGAATATCGGCAAATTATTGATAATGAGTAAAATAAAATACCAAGTCGGAGATATTATACAAGTCAATTTAGGAGATATTAAGGATCCTAAACAAATTAAAGGACATGAACAAGGTAAAGAAAGACCTTGTCTTGTTATCAAATCTCTACCCTTCATGGAATTGGTTACTATCATCCCTTTTACATCCAAAAAACCGAAGAAGATGTATAGCTTTATTGTCAAAGTTGAAAAGGACGAGAAAGCACTAATTTATGACTCTTACGCACTTTGTCAACACATCAGAACAATCTCTGCAAAAAGAATTACACATAAAAAAGGAAGTATCTCACCGGACGACCTTCTTAGGATACACATAGCTTTAATGGGTTTTCTTGGATTAAGATAAGACACAAATTTCTTTCTTCAAACTTTCTATTTCTTTTCAAAAAAAATAAAAATTTCCTAAATTTGCCCTCCGAAACGAGAGGTCAAAAGGTTTGGGCTTTCTTTCCTTACCCGATGTCTTCTTTTCAAAGTTCAATAAAAAAATGGTCACTATACTTCGCCGATATACTTCATTAGGGTGAGAATTGGACTTTTTGACGTGAGGGATTTTGTGTTTAGTTTTTGCTTTGAAATTGGGCGTTTATCGGGATAAATAACTGATTTCAAAGTGAAAAATAAGCGCAAAAGCCACCGTCAAAATGTTCGATTCTTACCCTAATGAAGTATAACTATCGACTGCGAACTATGGACTATCGACTGATAACTATCGACTAAATATGAACATCAAAATACAAAATCTCACCAAGCGATACGGCGCACAAAAAGCGGTGGATGACATTTCGTTTGAGGTGAAAACGGGTGAAATATTGGGCTTCTTGGGACCCAACGGTGCAGGCAAAACCACCACGATGAAGATGATTACCAACTACTTAGAAGTACACGAAGGCGACATCATCATCGACGGCAAATCCATCAAAGGACACGCCGGAACGCTCAAGCGACACATCGGCTACCTGCCCGAACACAACCCACTCTACACCGAAATGTCTGTCTTGGATTACCTCAAATTTTGTGCGGCATTGCAGCAAGTACCCAAAGGCAGCATCCCTGACCGCATCCGAGAAATGGTGCGTGTGTGCGGACTTGACCGCGAAAAACACAAAAATATCGGCGAGTTGTCGAAGGGTTATCGCCAACGTGTCGGCTTGGCACAAGCGATGATACACGACCCCGAAATCCTCATCCTCGACGAACCCACCACCGGACTCGACCCCAACCAAATCGTCGAAATCCGCGACCTTATCCGACAAATCGGACGGCAAAAAACCGTCATACTCAGCACCCACATCCTCCCCGAAGTCGAGGCAACTTGCGACCGCATCCTCATCATCAATCGTGGTAAAATTGTTGCTGACGGCACTTCCGCCACCCTTCGCAAACAGGCGCAAGGACAGGAAGTTCTTCGCGTCCGCATTGAAGAGGGCGACCACGAAGGAATTTATGCGGCGTTGCAAAATCTTTATACAACTCAATTGGTAGATGTCATTGATGCCGATACAAATTTCTATGAAATTCAGTCGGTTACGGATATGTCCTCCAAATATGAGGTCTTCAAACTTTGCGTCGCAAACGGTTGGATATTGACCGAAATGACACCGTTTGAAACTAAATTGGAAGACATCTTCCGCGACCTTACTTTAAATTAAATTCAAATACCACATCATACGGACGTAGGGACAGGGCATGCCCTGTCCCTACGTCCGCGCAACGTGGGATTCAATCAAAAATCACAAAATCTAAAATCATAAATTGCGATGAATCCGATTTTAACCATTACAAAACGCGAGCTTGCGTCCTTTTTCGATTCGCTGATTGCCTACATAATGTTGGTGATATTTTTGGGCTTTTGCGGCTTTTTTACGTGGATGTTTGGCAGCGATATTTTTATGCGCGGACAGGCAGATTTGTACGTCTTTTTTTCGTGGGCGTACCTGTTGCTGTTTCTGTTCATACCTGCGCTCACGATGCGCCTATTGGCAGAAGAAAAGCGCGTCGGCACTATCGAACTCCTACTCACCAAAGCCGTCTCTGACCGCCAACTCGTCATCGGAAAATTCCTATCGTGTTGGCTCTTGATAATCATAGCTTTAGCCTTTACTTTGCCGTATTATTTTACCGTTGCTACGCTCGGCAATATCGACCATGGCGCGATATGGTGCGGCTATCTCGGCTTGATTTTGATGAGTGCGGCGCACATTGCTATCGGCTTATTTGCGAGTAGCATTACCAATAATCAAATCGTCGCGTTTTTGCTCGCATTGGTGATTGGTGGTTTGTTTCAATACATCTTTGGTTTTGTGTCGGGCGCGATGCCCGGCTTCTTGGGCGAAGTCCTCAATTATCTCGACTTCAACAGCCATTTTAGTTCTATGGCACGCGGCGTGATTGATACGAAAGATGTCGTGTATTTTCTCTCGGTGACTGCGCTTGGTTTGTTGTTGACGGAGGTGAGTATTGGGCGGTTGAGGGCGTAAAACGATTTTGCAAATCGTTCCCCCTCGCATACGTGACAATTTACAAAATCGTTTTACGTTGAATTGCTTGTTTTCACGTATATTTGTTGGAAACGATATATTATGCAGATAAAAATAGAAAATTTCGGACCTATCAAATCATTTGATTTTGACTTGGATAAAGATTTTCATGTTATTTATGGGAAAAATAACATTGGGAAATCTTATGCGATGTCGGTGGTGTATGTGGTGTTGAAGTCTATTTTGGATGTGGAAGAACGTTTTTATAACGAAAAACATAAAGACGACAAATCTGATTTTAATAATAAAAATATTGGCAAAAATTTACATGAGATATTGAGTAAAAATTCAGACGAAAATGCAATTGATATAAAACCTGTTTTTCAAGATGCACTCGAAGAAATACTATCAGACTTTTTGCTGCCTGATTTACAAGAATCTTTCAAAAACAGATTTCCAAAAGCTGAAAATATACAGAATCGTTTTACTAATGATAAATTTAAAATTAGTATCAATTTAAAAAATATTAATTTTGATTTAATTTTAAATGATGCTAACGAACTCATTATCAGTAATTTATTTTTGGATAAAAAAATAAGTATAATTTTTTCAGATAGAAAAGAATTTTATGAAATTCCCGCTGATGAAATGCTATTTTTTGCCGATACAGACCCGAAATTTTTTACACGTAGATTAAGGTCTGATTGCTTTTTTGAAGTACTCTCTTCTTTTCCAGAGATTTCAAGTATTGTAGATAATGTTTTTTTCCTCCCCTCACAGAGAACAGGCTTTTACAAAGGAATGAACGCCCTCAATTCTGTTCTTACTAAACTTACTAAGGCAGAATATTTATTAGATAAAAAAACAGAAATTCCGAAATTATCCAATCTTACTCCCGATTATTTTCTGAATTTATTAAGTATTAATTCATCTGTTAAAAATGATATTTATAGTGAATTTGCCAATGAAATTGAAAAAGATATACTTGAAGGAAAAATTATATTTAATAATGAAAATAAAAAATTAGAATATTTTAACCCTAAAACAAAATTAAGCTTGGATTTATCAGAAACCTCATCAGTAGTTTCGTCAATTGCACCGCTTGTAGCTCATTTAAAATACAATATTGATGCAAATAAAAATCCTTATGGATACGATGCGCCTCCTTCAAAAATTATTTTCATAGAAAAACCCGAAGGCTATCTGCATCCCGAAATTCAAGTAAAATTAACCGAAATTCTTGTCCGATTAACCAAACATAACATAAAAATTGTATTGACGACACATAGTAGTTATGTTTTTAATAAAATCAATAATCTGATACTCGGAAATGATTTACCGCTCGGAAAAATCGCTAATTACCACATGGTTCATACCGAAAAAGGCAGTATTGTAACGGGAGAAAAAGACATAACAAATATCGGCATCGCAGATGATAATTTTGCTGATGTATTAGAAAAATTATATAATGAACGAATGGCAATTCTTGATTAAGACCGATGTAGCTATTTTACAAAAAACGCAACGAAATCCACATGAGCAAAGCCAAAAATAAATTTCTAAAACAACTCAAAACATTCGCAAAAACGCTGACAGAATACGTCTCAACGAATAGTAACGAGTGGTCAATAAAGGGTTTCATTGACGTAGAAGAAAACATTTATACAATTTCATCCGACTCTAAAATTATCTCAAAAATACTTGAAATTCAGTTATTTCCGAAGTTTAAAGAATTTGCGGAAGCGAATGGTTACGATATTGTTCTGGCAGAAAAGCAAAATTGGTATCCCGACCTTTCTTTTGTCAATCAAAAAAATCCCAAGTTGAAATTTGCGGTGGACATCAAGACGACTTATCGTTTAGAAGATTATTCGGGATTTTGTAATGGCTTCACATTGGGTTCGCATGGTGAATATTTCAGAAATCGCACAAGCACCAAGAACATTCAATTTCCATACTCCGAATATGAGGCGCATCTTTGTCTCGGCATCCTATATACACGCGCAGTTTCGACGGATATTGATGAGACGGAAATACTGCGACTTTCTGAGTTGGATAACATCACTTCGGTCATCAAAGATTTAGTATTTTTTGCAGAAGAAAAATGGAAAATTTCGAGTGATAAAGGCGGTAGCGGTAATACGGCAAATATTGGCAGCATCCATTTTATTAAAGATGTTTTGAAGGGAAATGGTGTTTTTGCACATCTTGGAGAAGCAATTTTTGATGAATATTGGATAAATCAAGGCGTGTTACAAGTTCCCGACCCAAAGAAAAAAGGCAGTTTCAAAAAACTCACAAAACTGTCTGAATTTCTTGAATTTAAAGGAATGGACACATCACTAATTAATGCTCCAAAACCAAAACGTAAAAATAAATAAATGCCATTAGTACCACCAATCAAATCCCAAGGAATCAAAACCAAATTAGTCGATTGGATAGCATCGAATGTAGAAGATACCCAATTCGACAGGTGGGTAGAACCCTTCATGGGAACGGGTGTCGTCGGCTTCAATATTCGCCCGAAAAAAGCCTTGATGTGTGATAGCAATCCGCATATCATCAAGTTTTATAATGGTATAAAAAACAAGGAAATTACGAGTGCGATTGTTAAAGAATTTTTGACAGAAGAAGGGAAAAAATTATTGGCTACGGAGGGCGAATATTACTACGAAGTCAGAAAACGATTTAATGAGAAGGGTGCGTCATTGGATTTTTTGTTTTTGAGCCGCTCCTGTTTCAATGGTATGATGCGTTTCAATCGCAAAGGCGGTTATAATGTGCCATTTTGTAAAAAACCGAACCGATTTGCACAGGCATTAGTTACGAAAATTACTAATCAGGTAAAAAATATCGCGCAGGTCATTGAGTTGGGAGATTTTACCTTTAAATGTCAGGATTTTCAGACGACTTTGGACGAAGTGCAGGCAACGGATTTGGTTTATGCTGACCCGCCGTATATCGGGCGACATGTGGATTATTTTGATTCGTGGTCGGAAGCGGAGGAGCAAATTTTACATGATAAAATCATTGAATCCGATGCGAAATATATGCTCTCCACATGGTTGAGTAATAAGTATCGCACCAACGAATTTATTTTTTCGATTTGGGAAAATTCAAATATCGCCACCAAAGAACATTTTTATCATGTAGGCGCGAAAGAAAGCAATCGAAATGCCATGAATGAAGCACTCGTTTCCAATGTCATTCTACGAAATTCAATACCCACAAAAGATATGAAATTAAAAATGGATAAGGGCGAATCCCCTTTAATTTCCCAAGAAAAAATGTACGAAATTCCACCTCAATTAACGTTAAAATTAGAAGAAGAAGAAACAGAAAAGACAATGTATAAACCACGCTCCTCAAAATAATATTTTTACGAAAAATAACAAACACATAATAAATATTTTTAGTGAACTTCGCGTATGCAAGGCAATTTGGTGTCCTTCGTGCGCTTTGTGGTTCAAATAGGAAAAGAACAATGAAAAACACCACCACAATACTATTAATTATCGGCATCATCGTACTCGTTAATGTGCTGTCTAACAGCTTCTTCCATCGTTTTGACTTGACCGAAAACGGCGAATACACCACGAGTAAAGCCACCAAAGACATCCTTCGCAATTTGAGCGAACCGGTCACGATTACGGCGTATTTTACCGACGATTTGCCACCGCAATATGCCAAGCACAAACGCGATGTGCAGGATATGTTGATTGAATACAACAACACATCGAAGGGCAATGTCGCTTACGAATTTATCGACCCATTGGCGGACGAGGCAAAGGAACAGGAAGCCTTGCAAAACGGCATCCAACCCGTACTCGCCAATATGCGCGAAAAAGACCAAGTCAAGCAACAAAAAATCTACATGGGCGCGGTCTTGCAGATGGGCGACCAAACGGATGTCATTCCTTTCATTCAGCCCGGTGCGGCGATGGAATATTCCTTGTCGCGCAGCATCAAAAAACTGGCGGTGATAGACAAACCTGCAGTTGGTTTGGTGCAAGGACATGGCGAACCCGGCTTGCAGGAAATGGCGCAGGTCTATCAGGAATTGAGCATCCTGTACAGCCTTCAACCACTCCAACTCAATGAGAATATTCCGGCACAATATAAGACGATTGCGATAGTCGCGCCGAAGGATTCTATTCCGACAAATCACTTTGCAGTCTTGGATGAATTTCTCGGACGCGGGGGCAATATTTTTATCGCTAATAACGCCGTACAAGGCGACTTCAGTACGGCACAAGGCACGGCTTTGACGACGGGTTTAGAAGGTTGGTTGCAGCAAAAAGGACTGCAAATACAGAGCGCATTTGTGACCGATTCTAAGTGTGGTTCGATTACGGTGTCGCGTGGTGGCGGTGGCTTTTTTCAGATGCGCCAACAGGTACAATTCCCTTATTTACCGACGATTACGAACTTTGCCGACCATCCTTTGAGCAAGGGTTTGGAGCGTGTGACCTTGCAATTTGCCAGCCCGATGAGTTTTACGGGCGATACGTCGGGCGATAAGCAATTTACACCGATTGCCTTCACATCGAAGAAGTCCGGCTCGACGGGCGTACCCCTCCAATTTGACGTGATGAAACAGTGGACAGACCGCGATTTTCCTTTGTCGGATTTGATTGTGGGCGGTATTTTGGAAGGTAAATTTGTCAATGATTTTCCCGCTAAAATGGTCGTTATTTCGGACGGCGATTTTGCGATAAACGGCTCCGGTCAGCAACAACAAAGGCTCGAAGGCGACAACGTCAGTCTGATGGTCAACAGCATCGACTGGCTCTCCGACGATACCGGACTTATCGAACTCCGCACCAAAGCCGTCACCTCCCGCCCAATCGAACAAATCGACGATAGCAAAAAGAATTTTTATAAGTATCTCAACTTCCTTTTACCGGTTGGATTGGTGATTTTATACGGCTTCATCCGCGCACAACGCAGACGGGCAAAACGCATGAAACAGATGCAGGAGAGTTATGCCTAATGTAACACAGGCTTCCAGCCTGTTTTACTTTGTGACGAAAATCCCTTATTTTGCAAAAAACGATTTATTTTTGCAGAAAAATCAGACATATTATGGTATATCAAATTAATGTAAATCAAACAAAAAATAAGCAATTCCTTCAAATGGTGGAATTGATGACCGACTTGGGTGTGATACAATCTATTGCACCTGAAAATACCCCTGATGATGCCTACGAAACTTCGCTTTCTGATGAGGAATTATTGGAGATGATAGAAGCGTCTGAAAAGGATTTTGAAAATGGCAATACGTACACAATGGAAGAGGTGAGAAAAATGGCTGAATCATGGAAGAACAGGTAAATATAGATTGGTCTGAACGGGCATTAAATATGCTTGACGAAATTGAGGCGTACATTAGTCAGTACAGCGAAATTTCAGCGGCAAAGTATATTGACGGTCTTCTTGACAAAGTTGAAAGACTCGAAAAACATCCCGAATCCTGTGCGCCATGCAGAAATCCGGCTTTGTATGAACGCGGTTATCGTTGTTGTTTGTATCGAAATCATCTTATCGCCTACAAATTCATTGAAAATAAAGTAAGAATATTTGGTATTATCCCTTCAAGAATGAATCCTGACCGTATGATAGATTTTGTTGAGTAGATTCATACACAATTCCTCATTTTACAACAAGAAAATACAAAGTTATGACAGCACAAGATTATCGAATTTCCATTAATCAATTGCTCGACCAAGTGGGCGATAATACGGTTTTGGAGACTTACTACGAGATATTGAAAAATGTGGTGAAATTGAATGAAACGCGTATCGTGGGTTACGAGACAGACGGTATGCCGATTCCTAAGTTGCAATTTGAAAATGAAGTAATTGCAGCGCGAGAACGGGTGGTTTCGAGGGAATTTATTAGCCATGATAATCTTGCAAAACAAATGAAAAATTGGTAATGAAAAATCCTCAAAATATTCTTGAAGCTATTGAATAATTGTATCAAAAATCAGACATATATGGTATATCAAATTAATGTGAATCAAACAAAAAATAAGCAATTCCTTCAAATGGTGGAATTGATGACAGATTTGGGCGTGATACAATCTATTTCGCCTGAAAATGACAATACATACACAACAGAAGAATTAAGGAAAGCCATTGAGGAAGGCGAAAAAAGCGGTTTTGTTGAGAATTTTGACTCTGATGAATTGTTAGCGTCTTTGCACGAAAAACACGGTATTGAATGAAGTACGAAATCACACAGAAAGCACGAAATGACCTCATCGGTATTTGGGAATACACTTATGAAAATTGGTCGCATCAACAAGCCGACAAATATTACGAAATTCTCATAGAAAAAATCGAAGAAATTACCAGTCGTCCTCATATTGGAAAGAACTATGAGCGCATTAAAGTTGGTTTGCGAGGAGTCAAGGTAAAATCACATATTGTCTTTTATCGAATTGAAAATGATACTGTCGAAATCATTAGAGTCTTGCATAAGAGAATGGATTTAGAGAATAGGCTAAATGACTGATATTTGCATTTTATTATAAAAAATCTGGATAAATTCGTTTAATCCATCAAATCCGCGTTCCACCATTTGTTTAATTTTTTAAAACTATAAAACCTTGAACAATAAAGTATTATTTCTAATTCTCGCCGTATTATTAGGCGCATTTTTACTATCAAAAGTATTAGATTCCGGCAAGCGCACTAAGAGTTTCAACTCAGAACTCATCGCTGTCGATACGGCTAAAATCACCTCAATCACGCTACATCCAAAGGCAGACAATCACGCCGAAGTCCGTCTGGAAAAATCCGATAATGCGTGGTCAGTAAAGCGCGGCAGTGAAAGCTACACTGCCGACCAAGCCGCTATCAGTGCCTTACTCCCAAGCCTTGCCGAAACGAAGGTCAAACGCCTCGTAGCCCGTAGCTCGGATAAGTGGGAACAGTACGAAGTCACCGACTCACTCGGTACGCGCGTACAGGTGAACGCAGGTACAAAATCACTCGCAGATTTTGTGGTTGGTAAATTCAATTTCCAACAACAACCGCAGAGTATGACCTCTTTTGTGCGGAAAAGCAAAGAGGACGATGTATTTGCAGTGGATGGCTTTTTGAGTATGGCTTATAATCGTGGTTTGGATGCTTGGCGCGATAAATCTTTTGTGAATATCGAGCCGGAAAACATCACCCGCTTGGAGATGACAACTCCGGACGGAACGACCACTTACGAGAAGACCCTCAACGCTTGGTCAGTCAATGGCACAGCACTAGACTCACTCAAAATGTCGAATTATTTGAATGGATTTAAAAGCATGAAAATCAGTACATTCGATAAATTATTTGAGGACGGCGCACCAACTCATCAACTTACTATTTCGGGTAATAATATGTCGCCGATTGAAGTGATTTGCTTTGAAGGAAAAGAGGAAGGCACGTATATTTTAAATTCGAGCCAACACAAAAATAATTGGGCAGGAAGTAATGCGGAAGGTTTGTTTAAAAATATTTTTACGGATATACCCTAAGATTTTAGACAGACAGCAAAACTCAACGTTTCACCCTATGATAAATCGTTTCTAATGACAAATCAACGCCCAATTTCTCCAATTGAATATGGTCATTAGAACCATCAAAAAACTCTACTATCCATTGTTCATCTTGTCGGGTGTACATCTCGACAAGCTGTTGGTCTTGCTCAATAATGAGGTAATATTGCAGCGTTGGGATATTGCAATACTCGCGTAGTTTTTCACCTCTATCCACTCCTGCCGTACCATCTGAAATGACCTCTGCAATGACTACGGGCTGTGTTACTACATGTGTATCTTCATCGTCTGTAATGGGCGCAACTACCAAGTTCGGATAACGATAAATACCTGATTCAGAAACTCTTGTCTTGACATCATGCAGAAAAATATCGAAGCCGGCCGGATATAAAATAGGATTCCAAACCGCAAAAATATTCAGCGCGATTCTATTAGCGTCTTTGCTTTCTCCGGACATCGGAATAAGTTGACCATGTACAAATTCGTGACGGACATCAGACTTGCGTTCCAATGCAAAATATTCCTCAACAGTATATATTTTTTCCGCTACGAGTGTCATATTAGAAATGTATTTTTACAAAAAACAAGTTTTTTAAGGAGTTTTGCGAATTGAACAGATTACGCAGATTTTCTAAAAACAAAAAAATCCGCATAATCCGCTAAATCTGTGCTAATCTGCGTTCCATTCCGTTTATCATTTATCGTCTGTCGTCCACTCAAAAGCTTCCATCATTTTATCAAAAATCGCTGTATTTTCATAAAAACCTGCAAAGGCTTCCGCACCCGGACCATAAGCAAATACGGGTACAAGGTCTGCGGTATGATAATCGGAAGTAAATGCACCTTCAATCTTACCCATTTCGGAGCCGGGATTGATGGCATAACCGCCTGTTTCGTGGTCGGCAGTGATGATGACAAGCGTTTCGCCATCCTTCTCTGCATAGTCCAAAACATGACCAATGGCTTTGTCAAAATCCAACATTTCTGCAATGATATAATCGGAATCATTTGCGTGTCCGCCCCAGTCAATTTGCGAACCTTCGACCATTAGGAAAAAGCCCTTACCGCGTGCGTGCAAGAAGTCAACAGCTAACTTGGTAGCGTGTGGGAGGTAGTCCCGTCCGGCAGATTTTGTGAGTGGGTCACTATCGGAAGTGAGGTAAGCATAATTTTTTTCTGTCTCTAATTTTTTTGGTAAATCGCCCTCTGCATAATGACCGACTTTATACCCACGCGACTCCAAAATTTTCAATAAATCGGCTTTATCTTCGCGCCTGTCAAAATATTTTTTACCACCACCTATAAAGAGGTCAATTTCGGTATCAAGAAAGTCACGGGCGATTTCTTCATACATTTTTCGTTGTGGTTGATGTGCGATAAATGAAGCCGGAGTTGCGTGTACAATCGTTGAAGTAGCGACCAATCCTGTTGCCAATTCTCGTTCTTCTGCATATTCCAAAATTGTCTTGACAGGCATCGTATCCGCATCCACACCGATTGCGCCATTATAGGTTTTTACACCACAAGCAAAAGATGTTGCTGCGGCAGCCGAGTCCGTAATTAATTTATTAGAAGCATAGGGTTTGTGTAGTCCAATGACCTTACAACGCTCCAAATTCAGCTTATTATCATTAGAATATAAACCCGCCGTAATTTGTGTGATACCCATGCCGTCACCAATCATCAAAATGATGTTTCGGGGCTTTTTGGCAATGCCTATTGATATTGGATCAGGTGCGGTTTTGATGGCTATATCATCTTTGGAAGGAAGTATAGTTGTTGAGGTTTTCGTTGTGCCACAAGCATTTATAATTAAAATTACAAATGTATATAATAATATTTTTTTCATAGTAAAAAACACAAAGCAGTGTCGTATTATTTGGATTTTATTATCTATGTCCCTTCTTTAAGTTGAGGACTATTTCAAGGGGGAGTTCTTGTACTTCGGCAATTTTTTCAGGGGATAAATCGGTGTAATAAAACATTCTCCATGCTGTATTTTTCTTTGTTTCCAATATGGCTTTATCAACAGCACATTCGATTTCTGCAATATGCTTTTGTTTTAGAACAATATCCATAGGCAATTCCAATACATCAGCTATTTCTTCTGCGGTGAGCTCTGTGACTTTGAATAATCTTCGAGATATTTCCGTATATGCTTTTATAACTCCATCGCGCTCAATTTTATCAAATTTTTCTTCGAATGTTTCCAAAAGAGGACTGTCATTGTTTACACCAAAAGCCATAGGATTATAATTTGAAAAATCAGTTTTATTGTTCAAGTTCTTTTTTTAATTCAAGGACTGTCTCAAGAGGAAGTTGAGTTATATCGGTAATCTTTTCAGGACTATGGTTAGTCATCAAAAGTAAATTTTTTGCTGCTTCTATCCTTGCTTCCTGCCGACCTTCTTGTCTGACACGTTCCTTCTCTTCTCTATCCTGTTTGCGTTTTTTCATCAAATCCTCAATAAGAGGAATTTTTCTTTTTACTGCTGTATCCATGATATTATGTTTTGTACGTAATTCTTCTTCAAATTTAGTTTCTAAATCATTTGGTAAGATAACAAGTAAATAGATAAATTGCAATAGGGAATCAATTTGCTCGTCCGTCCAACCACGTTCAAGGGCTAAATCCATTAATTTATGCTTGAAAGCATAGCGCAATTCCATTTTATCTTTTGTCTCATTCAGATACTTCGCTGCCAAAATCGCCAGAGCAAACGGATTATCATCTGCCAAAAGTTCAGCTTCATCTACTTCACACACGCAGTAGGTATTGAATTGGTAGGTCACTTTTGTACCCATAAACTCATACTCAAACTTGTCGCAATCTTCCGGTATGCTATCGCCTGTATAAATCGCAAGTGCCGTAATATGTTCTTCCCGTTTATCAAAAATACGATAAAAATACACAAACATTCGCCGTAAAAAGTCCTTCACAAACTTTGTCTGCACTTCAAAGTGAATCAGGATATAGTGTTCTTTGCCATTTTTTAGGAAAATTTTGGCGAGTTTATCTTTGCGCGTATTGCCACCTTTAAATTTATCAGCAACAAGTTTGTGCAGTTCTTTATCCAGAAATTCTACACCTTTACTTAGGTCGGCTATGGCATAAATCATGGGTAGAAAAAATGCCAGAGCATTCCAAAAACGCTTTTCTATCAGCTCTTTCCAGTGGGTATCGTGGTCGGGTGAAGGTAATTGGTTTGCCATGTCGGGTATCGGTTTTAAAACAAAAGCCTTCCGGTGTGGAAGGCTTTGATATGGTGGAGAATACCGGAGTCGAACCGGTGACCTCTTGCATGCCATGCAAGCGCTCTAGCCAGCTGAGCTAATCCCCCGTTTTGGATAGAGTGACGCAAAAATACGAAATCAAGTGAGGGTAAGCAAATTTTTTGCTATTTTTACAAATATGTTTATAAAAAATAATTTATAATTATTGTATTAATTATTTTTATAAAAATATTATAAAATAATTTTAATTAACAAAAATTGCCCCTATTTTAGTACAATCATATTACTTGCGTTTATAATAATTTAACAATCATTTTATTTTTTTTACAAATATTTATTTAAAACACTATTTTAATATTAAATAATCAATACATTACGTATATTTTTTTTAATTAAAATATAAAACACAAAGTAATTGAACTAATCACTAAGTCAACTAATTACGAATCACTATACACTAATGAAAAAAACGTTCATCTTTATTTTCATCTGTTTTGCAGCACAAATGTCAGGTCAAAATTGTGCGAATACCACAACGATATGTGAAGGCAGTACCTTTGAAGTCTGTAAAAACGGCTATACTCAGACCGATGCCGATGGCAATGACCATGCACTGATACTCTTGCTGACAGCGACAGGGTCAAACGCAGTCATACAATCAAGTGGTGATGTAGCCAATGACGGACAAGCCTGCTTCACGTTCAATGCACCGCCTGTGGGCAGCTACGAGGTACATGCTTTGAATTATAACACTATGGCTGTTCCGAATGCTCTGCCTGTCAATGTAGGCGATGATATTAGTGCTGCGGGGGCTGTGTCGCCGGGCTGTTATAATAGCAATTTTCTGACGGACTTTGTGTGTTATGAGGTCGTGTCGTTGCCCGTTGCGTCTGCGACTTGTACGGCAGGATTGGCAAATGAAGCGGTCATTGAAGTGGATTTGATGAGTGGAACAAACCCTACAGATGTGATGTATTCGCTTAATGGAGGTGCTGCCCAATCAGCCGGTCAATTTGTCATTACAGCCACAGGAATGTATAATATTCTTGTGACCAATACGGTGACAGGTTGCACTTTTGAAGTGGAGGTATCGTGTATGCAATTACCGCTCGAACTGACGAGATTTGAGGGAACATGTACGGACGGCACTCGCCTTATAAGTTGGTCAACGAGCAGCGAAACGGATGTTGCTCATTTTATTGTGGAGCGTTCCGGTAATGGTATTGACTATCAATCGATTGGTGAAGTACCTGCGGCGGGGCATTCGACTACACTTCAAAATTATGCTTTTAAAGATGAAACCGCCGGATTGAGACGGTATTATTATAGGTTACATATTGTGGAAACAACGGGCGTGAGGGAACTGTCGCGTGTGGTCAGCGTGGAGTGTCTCAATGGTGGTTTTGGTGTGTTGGATATATATCCGAATCCTACAAATGATGAAGTGATGCTGACCTACGAAACCGTTGACAGAAATCCATTGACCTTCAAATTGATGGATACATTCGGACGGACATTATGGGAAGAAAAACTGACTCCCGACATCGGACTGCACAACAAAACGCTTGATTTGTCCGGCTATTCGCCTTCGGTTTATTTTATTCTTATTGATAATGGAAAACAACGGGCGGCTAATGTGGTAATTCGGGATTAGGGATTAGTTGATAGAGTTGGTAAAGTTGATAGAGTGATTCGTTTGTATTTTTATTTATTTAAAATGAATTGATTATAAATTATTTTTATTTTTAAAATATTTTATATTATTAATTAAAAAATAAGAATGGCACACATCCTTTCGATGTATGCCATTTTTATGTAAAACTAAATGGATTTTGAAAATTCATAGAATAAACATATCAAAATAATTTGACTCCAAAACCCCAAAAGTAAACGTCATTCCGCACCCTGATGCGGAATCTTTTACCTCTAGAGCGCGATTTTAGGTAGGAGCTACTGTTTGGTATTTTGCTAAGGGCAACAGATTCCGCGTCGGAGCGCGGAATGACGTTAATTTTGAGGGTTTTTAGGTTTGTTTATTTTTTTACAATGCGATAATGTGTCCTCATTATCGCATTTCAGCATTACCTCATTACAACATTAAAAACTACTAGGTTCAGCCTCTGAAATGACGAGTGGAATGTCTTTTCTAATCGCCTTTTTTTCGGCTGTGGTCAGCCCTTCATAATCTTGCCCATAACGCTTCAAGGCTTCTTCTTCCCAGATGCTGTTGTAGGCGGCTTTGAGTTCGTTATACACCGAAATATAGGTTTTGTAGGACGTTTCTCTGTCGTTTTTTAGGGAAATAATTGCCCTTCTTGGGTTGTCGGGCATGTCACCTCTTTCGTTGGGATTGAGGATAAATTCGATAGCCCGTTCTTTGAGTTGTGCAATGGGCAAAAACTCGCCACGCACCAAAAGTTGGTCTTGTTTGTTGACCAATACACCAAAGACATTTTTGGCAGGCGGATGATGTATGTCCTCTATTTCCGGTGTCCAAGGCGGCAGCTTGACGGTAATGCCTTTGTCCACATCAATAGTGGTGGTGACTAAGAAAAAAATCAGCAGCAAAAAAGCGATGTCTGCCATAGATCCGGCATTGATACTATTCTCAAATCGTTTCATAATTACGTGATTAGTTGATTAAGTTGATAGAGTTTATAAAGTGATTAGTTGATGGAGTAATTAACTCGTTGATTTGTAATAATAGATGTCATGGATGGGGAGATTGGTGTGTGGACTTGTTAAGTTTTATTTGGAAAGGGGGAACAAGTGCATCCATGTAGTTGATACTTTATACGATATTAATTTTACATAAAATATAAGTAAGTCGTTTGGTAAACTTTTCAAGTTTGCTAAACGTGGGCAGGGTACTAAAATTTATAATTGGCTAAAAATCAGTACTTTACTTCTCCGATAGCTATCGGAGACCAAACTTTTTGAAGTTTAGCAAACGGAGTATTTAAATTTTGTTTTGATTTTTAAAATCAGATTCCAAAAGTGTCAAAACTTTTATTATTTAGATGGATTT
>CALIZI010000292.1 GCA_938028705.1 uncultured Saprospiraceae bacterium
TGAGTTCATCGGTAGATTTTGAAAATGTCTGACGAGTTTTAGCCCAAATTCGGAAAAAATATTCCACCCTAAACACAAGTATATTATTATTTTTTAAAATACAATATCGTCAAGTTAATTTAAAATTCGTAAAATATTGATAATCAAGAATATTAGTGGGTACAAAAACGAATCGCACCCAACTCTTTGAAGTTTAGTAAACGGAGTGAAATCATAGTACGCCAAGCAAAACATTCTGCGTATCCACATATTTAGCGAGTGGGTAGTGAACCGCTGAAGGTATGTGAAAGCGATAATGAACCGACCTCGTTGTGGGCGTGAAATACGGAAAAGGGTATCTTGCGAGGAACTGAAGCAAAAGCGTTTTTTAAAATAAAAAAAAGACCACGCTATATCGAAAAAAAGAAAAGCAGCGTCAGACCAGAATACTTCGATATTGGTAAGCTAAAACGGCGATTAGCAGGGCGAGGTGTGCGAGTTCGGCGGTGGTCGGATTTTTAATCCTAAAGATTAATGCGGCGAATAACATGCCCAAAGGTACGCTTGCCATAATGAGGTGTTGGGTAGTGATACCGAGCTGGAAAATAATGGATAATCCGCTGATTGCCAATGCCCAATAGAGGATTTTGTAGTTTTTTTGTGCCTGTGCGGATGTGCGGGTATTGATGTTGCCGGATGCGATGACGAAGCCGATAATAGTCAGTATCGTAATGAGGGGTTTGATGTATTCGGAGAAACTTCTGCGGGTGAGAAAGTCTTTGGCACCTAAGTTATTGGTGAACTGTCTTTCGGTAAATTCGGGTAGGGCATCGAAGAGGTAAAAGCCGGTAGCGGTGAGAAAATAAGGCACTAAAAATCCGATAATGAGGATGATAAAGTCATTGAAATTTGAACTCCGCAGCATTAATAAACCGATGATGCCCAAGAGTAGAAAAATGCCTATGGGCAGGTAGCACAGGCTTCCGACTGCCAGCCAAAATCCGATGTTGAAGATATTGTCAGCGCATTTGTGGGCGCGGTAGGTTTTGTACAGTTCCCAGAGGGCGATGATGAAAAAAGTATTGCCGAGTAAGACGGCGTTTAAGCCGGGTGTGTTGTGGAAAAAGCCCATGACCAAGACATAAAAAACCGCCGGAAGGTAGGTGGAGTTGGGTAGCATTCGGTACTTGTTGGCTATATAATTGATGAGCAGTGCCTGCCCCGTAATGAGTAAAAAACCCAAGAATTTTGACCAGCCTGTATATGCTTTCAAATGATACGATACCCAAGCTCCCAATACGCCGGATGGTGTAGGCGGCTGATTGAGTGTTGGTAAGGTCAACAAATGTGAGTATAGTAGCAGTGCATACAATGCTACAAAAAGCGCGACGTAAGGTTGGTATTTTTTAAATATTTGAAGCACGTTGGTATTGGTTGAGCAAATTCCAAATTTAAAGCACCAAATTCCAAAAATATATCTGAATTGGAATTTGGAATTTGTTTTTTGGAATTTTCAAGTTGTTCGCAACTTGAATACAAAGGTAAAAAAATACTTTGCCCTATTGAAGCGGTATGCAAAAAACAAATGCCGCAGCTCACAATTTTTCAAATTTGCGTGCGAGGGCTTTGCTGAATAGGGCTGCTCCTTTTTCGTTAAAATGATTGGGGTCGAAGCGGAATTGATTGTCGTAAAGTGCGGGATAATCACTCGGTTGTGCCATGTTGATGTGGTGTTGTTTGTCAATTTGAAGCAACAAAGGCAGCAAGTCGGATTGTGTGGGCAGCAATACAAAAATGAGGTGATAATGCTGTTGCTTGGCGGCGGCAATGAGTTGCTTAATTTTTTTCAAATGTACAGTATGTTCGCCCTTGTCTTGTGTCAATGCTGTTTTATAACGTCTCGTCTCCACATCAAAACGGGAAGTGTCGGCTGCGTATTTTTTTAGGTATTTTTTCTGCATATCGCGCATGGCTTTCTCGTAAGTTGTTGCTTCATCTAAGGATTGAAAACCATCATTCAACTTGCCCAAAGCGTGTGCATCACGCTCTCCCCAACCTATCAGACTTAATGCCATTTCGCGGACGTGTTTTGTTTTTATAATATTCCCAAAATAACTTTTTGTATAATTTTTAATCACCTCATTTGCAGCAATTTCTCTACTTGTTTTTTTATTTTTATAATAATTTTTTACCAAAGAAAAATACGAATTATCGAGGTAATAATTAGAACGAAAAGTATGTAAATTCCTATTGTCGATGGGCGGAAAATCTTGTAATTCAATTAAAATATATGTTCGTTTGGCGGCTTTTTTTCGTATAAAATGTTCGAGCAAATAATAAGATTCAGGATTGAAGGTAGCGCGGTAGCCCAAATTAAAGGAATGGGTTGTACCCTTTGTTTCAGTATCAAAAACGCTAGGCATGATTTGTCGGTACACCCGACTTGAGCCTATGAAAAAGACATTATACGATGCCCGTTTGTCTTCCAGATATTCCATTTTTGTTGCCACCCCTTCGTTGCCCCAATAATAGGGCAGACAAGCATCCATTATCCAAAAGGATAAGCACAATAATACAGCAAAAAATAATATGCGGAATGAAAAATATTTCATGGTATTGGAGGAATTAGTGGGTCAGGTTTTGCCATATCAGATCGCCTCAAATAAAGCATCCATGGTTAGTTTCCGGTCAATTAAACCTATCGAATGTTGATTGGGTACAAGCGGAAAAGAACTTAAAAGTGTAAGAAAAATCTGTTTTTTGGTCTTTGTGGCAGCTTTAAAAGTTGCTATTTTAACTCTTAATGCTTGGGCATAAGCTTCTGTCATAATATATGCCTGATTGTAAAATTTTAGCTCTATCAAATTGATAACATGGTCGTTTCTATCTATCAACAAATCAATTTGACAACCGGGAAAATCATCATTCCCTTTGGTCATAAAAGTAGAAGCCTCTGCGTAAATTCCTCCAATGTCCAATGCCTTTTTTATTTGTTTGACATGCTTCAAACCAATGCTTTCAAAAGCATAACCACTCCAGCTTTTCCATGTTTGTGTCTGACTTAGTTTTTTCCAAGTTCCACTACCTTCACTTCTGTTTTTTTCGATAAATTTCAAATAAAATAAGGTGTATTCATCTGTCAGGCGATACTGCAAATCCCGTTTCTTTTTCCCAAAAGCGTAAAAAGGCTGAATAAAACCCGACTGAACTAACTCCTCAATTACCTTAGAAGTATTGCCTCCGTCAGATAATTTTCCGGTTTTGACTATTTCATTTCGGGTCAATCCCTGTCGTTTAGTGGCTAATGCTCGAATGATTTTTATATGTTCTTCCGAGTTGTCAAAGAGTGCGGGATAAAGCAAAGAAAATTCATCATTCAACAATCCCGTCTTAGAAAAACAAAGTGCATCAATATTCTGAACAGCACTTTTTCCACCTTCTACTTCCTTCAAATAATGTGGTATTCCGCCCATTGCCATGTACAATTGTAAGATCTGATAGCGGTCTATATTCGGGCTAATTGTTTTTAAAAAAAGCTCTGTTTCCAATAAATTGAAGGCTTCCAGAGAAATCCGTCGCGTGATTCTATTGTGCAAGCCACCTTTATCGCGTACTACTTTTTGTATCATCCAAGAGGCGGCAGAACCACATATCACCACCACAATATTTTTATGAATCGCCCAACTATTCCAAAACCAACTCAAACCCCGAAGAAAACCCGATTTTTGGGTTGCCATCCAGGGCAATTCATCTAAAAAAATAGCTACTTTTTGATTTTTCTGTTTGGGTTCTAAAAACTCGGACAATAGATAAAACGCACTCAACCAGTTTTGGGGAGGCATGACGGGCAACGGACTTTTGGAGTATTTAGCAAGTTGAATAGCGAAATTTTGTAACTGCTCGATTCGGGGGGCGTGTTGAATACCCGTCATTTCAAAAGCAATATGATCTTCGTAAGCGGTCTGCACCAAAAAGGTTTTACCAACTCTTCTTCGACCAACTATTGATACCAATTCTGCGGTTTCGGATTGTAAAGCTTTTTTTAAAACTTCCTGTTCCTCAGTACGTCCTATTAATTTCTGTTTCATTTTTTCTTTTTAATACTCAGCGGTAAATAGAAAAAAACATAAGATACCGCCCACTATTAAATTAATACTCGGCGGTATCTTGTAAAATTACAGACTTACCGCCGAGTATTAAAATTTTAAAGTATATTTTTTTGTATAAAAAATCGTTAAAATTTCAACCTACATTACAATTACATTCATAAAAAGATTATCTTTAACAAATATTTCCGGTATGTTCGGAAAAGTTATTGATACAATGATAAAGAAATGTAAAATAAACGTATTTTATATTTTAAAAAAATGTATTCAAATACTATCGACACTTTTACATTTTACATTCATTATTTTACAACTTGTCCCGACGAATGACGGGATTTTACATTATTTCCCCCTTCCTTTTCTCACCATTAAATAAAAAATAACATGGCAGATTATACGCTTCATGTCAACGGAACATCTCACAAGGTAAGCGTCAGTTCTGACACGCCTTTGTTGTGGGTCTTACGCGACCACTTGAATCTCGTTGGCACAAAATACGGCTGTGGTATTGCTCAATGCGGTGCTTGCACCGTACACATCAACGGCAATGCGATGCGAGCTTGTTCCTTACCTGTCAAGTCCATTGGCGACAAAAAAATTACCACCATAGAGGGTCTCTCTGATGATGCCAGCCACCCGCTACAAGAAGCATGGCGCAAACACGATGTTCCGCAATGTGGTTATTGCCAAGCGGGGCAAATCATGTCTGCCGCCGCTTTACTCAAAGACAATGCAAGCCCTACGGATCGTGATATTGACGCTGCCATGCACGGTAATTTATGTCGTTGTGGCACATACACACGCATCAAAGCAGCCATTAAAACAGCAGCAAAAGGATAAGTAAAAATCTTATCAGCAAATTCAGAAATTGAATTTTAAATTAAAAATATTTCTATGTAATTGAATTAATTATTTGTAAATTAGAATATTATTTATTAAAAAATAATTTTATTTAAATAAAATATTATTATTAAATAATTTAAATTTATAAAAATAAGATAAAAAAATATGTCAAAGGAAAAAGAAAAATTAAAGGAAAGAACGGAGAAAATAAAAGCCTTGGCTACCGGTTTTTGTGCAGAAAAACTGGATGACGAATACTTCAAATTAGTGGAAGAAGTCATCGGAAAATTGAGCAGGAAAAGACCAAGTCCGCTATTGAGAGGCAGAGAAGAAATATGGGCAGCGGGTGCAGTCCACGCCATAGGACAAATTAATTTTTTATACGATAAATCATTTGAACCTTATGTTTCATTGGAGGAGTTGCACGAGTATTTTGGAACAAAAAAATCAAGTGTAGGCAATAAAGCGGCTGAAATCAGAAAAATGTTTAAAATGGATCGCTTTACGAACTTTGACTTTATGACAGATAGTATGAAAGACACCAACCCGATATATAATTCAGTCATGGTCAATGGATTTATTGTATCTGTATCATCACTTCCACCTGAGTATCAGCAAATGGTTAAAGAAGCAAGAGCAGAGGGCAGAGATATTCAGTTTCATACCAAATAACCCGGAAAGATTACACATTATCCACTCATTATCAGCATTTTGCTATTAAAAAAAGAAAATTATGGTCATCAAAATAAAACACAACAGACGTTCATTTTTAAAAATATCCGCAGCAAGTGGAGGCGGTATGATCTTGGGGTTCAGTTGGCTCGCAGGATGCGTACCCGCTACCGAGAAAAAAGCTGCGATGAAGGCTATTCCTAATGAATGGTTCAATATCAATGCCTTTCTCAAAATTGGAGATACGGGCTTGGTCACGATAATGTCGCCCAACCCTGAAATCGGGCAAAATGTCAAGACCTCCATGCCGATGATTATTGCCGAAGAACTGGATGTAGCATGGAAAGATGTGGTCGTCGAACAAGCACCTTTGAGCAATGATTTCGACCGACAGGTGGCAGGTGGAAGTCAGTCTATCCGCAAAGGTTGGGAGAGTCTGCGAATGGCAGGAGCTACCGCAAAACAAATGCTCATCAATGCTGCTGCCAAACGCTGGGAAATAGATGCGGCAGACTGCACAGCGGAAAATGGCGTGATTAAAAATAAAAACGGCGAGACCATTACTTATGGCGAAATTGCAGCCGAAGCCGCCAAATTGGACGTACCCGAAAACGTAGAATTAAAAGACCCGAAAGACTTCAAAATCATTGGTACGGACACGCAGAATGTCGATTTGGAAAATATCATTACCGGAAAACCTTTGTTTGGAATTGATACCAAAAAAGAAGGCATGTTGTATGCTTCGGTCTTGCGTCCTGTGGCGTTTGGACAGAAACTCGGTGGCTACGATGATGCGGATGCAAAGGCGGTGGAAGGTGTCAGCGATGTCATCAAATTTGGCGATAAAATCGCCGTACTTGCCAACTCGACTTGGGCAGCTATGAAAGGCAAACAAGCCCTCAAAGCCGATTGGAAAAGTGATAAAAAAGCCGAAAGCACTGCCCAACACGACACTAAAATGAAGGCTTTGCTCGACCAACGCGCCAAAAAGCCCAAGCGCAAAGACGGCAATATCAAAGCCGCTTTTGCCACTGCCGACGAGGTGATAGAGCGTGTATATGAAGCACCCTTTTTGCCGCATAACTGCCTCGAACCCATGAACTTCTACGCAGATGTGACGGCAGAAAAAGTGGACCTACTCGGACCCATTCAAACCCCCGCATGGACACGCGAAAAAATCGCTACATTGCTCGACAGACCCGAAAGTGATGTTCACATCGGTATGACACGCATGGGCGGTGGCTTCGGACGGCGTTTGTATGGCGATTTTGCGGAAGAAGCTACAGAGATTTCGCGCTTGGCAGGTAAGCCCGTTCAAGTCCTATTTACACGCGAAGATGACATGACGGCAGGCACCTATCGTCCGGCTTCCAAATACAAATTCCGCATGGCGATAAAAGACGGAAAAGTAAGCGGATACCATCTCACCGAAGCCTTTGTCAATGGCGGTATGTGGGACCCTATCGCTCAAAATTTCCCTGCCGGAGCTATCGAAAACGTATTGGTCGAAAGTCATAAATTGGAAAGTAATATCACGACAGGTGCGTGGCGTGCGCCTGTCACCAATTTCCTTGCTTTTGCCGAACAAGCCTTCCTCGACGAGGTCGCACATACGCTCGGTCAAGACCCTGTACAGTTTCGTTTGGACTTGCTCGACCAAGCTAAAACGAACCTCGTAGGCGAGATAGAATACGATATTGATAAGCTACGCGGAGTCATCGAATTGGCTGCCGAAAAATCGAATTGGGGCAAAGCCGACAGTGGCGTACATCAGGGTTTTAGTGCTTATTATTCGCACAATACTTATGTGGCGGAAGTCGCGGAAGTCGTCATGCGCGATGATAGTCCGGTGGTGCAAAAAGTGACTTGTGCGGTAGATTGCGGCATTGTCGTCAATCCTATCGCTGCCAAAAATCAGGTCGAAGGCGGTATTATTGACGGTATCGGTCATGCCATGTACGGCGATTTTTCTTTTGATAAAGGACAACCCGCACATAAGAATTTTGACAATTATCGTATGATACGCATGGGCGAAGCCCCCGCGATTGATGTACATTTTGTGAAAAGCTATAACTCCCCGACAGGCTTGGGCGAACCCACATTGCCCCCTGCGGGCGGTGCAGTTGCCAATGCCATTCACGCTGCTACGGGTAAGCGATTATACCGTCAGCCTTTTGTGAAACAAGTGGATGTGTTAGGGTGAATTTTGAATGAATGAGTGTTGAATTTTGAATGAATGAATGATGTCGATAGTGTTTGTTTTATTTTTATAAATAATTTTAAATTTTAATGAAAAAGAAAAAACGAATAATATCGACATTCGTTCATATTACACGAGTCTCCAAATCAGAACGTCTTGCTGAATTTATTTCAGTATCCCCCAAGCTACGGAGCGTAATTTTAATGTGAGCTACAATTTTGTATTTTGTTATAAAGCACTAAATTAGAGCATTTTTCATCATTGGTTTTCCATCGCTTGGGAGATGCTGAAATAAATTCAGCAAGACGTTTTTTCTTGGTGTTTTTAGGTGAGTTTTTAATTTTTATACAGAACCCTTTATCGACATTCATTCATTCCACATTCAACACTCATTCATTACCTCGCAAGCGTCTTTTTCAAATTATTTTTGTCTTTATTTTTAAAAAATAAAAAAAATACATAATTCGATATTATTATAAATATTTTTTTTAATATTAGACTTTGGACAAAATAATTTCATGGTGACCTTTGGTCTCCGCCCGATATATGTAAATTAAGTTCAATATTTTGGGTTAAATCTATTCAAGTTGTTCAATTTTCTGCTTACAATTGCGCTGATTTTTATGTTTTCG
>CALIZI010000293.1 GCA_938028705.1 uncultured Saprospiraceae bacterium
ATGAGTGGCTTCAACCTGAACACTATAAAACTATGCAAACACTTGAAGCCGCTATTGATAATATTTTGATAAATTTCGGTAGCGATTTCACCATCAATTTTAGCGATGAAAAAGTGTCGATTATTTAATGCTAACTACTTAATGTGTCATTTTGATTTTATTTCAGAATGACACTCTGATTGTAGGTTCATTTAAAAATTAATATTTAATCCTAATAGTTTTTTGGCACCTTACAAAACGAATCACAAATCTACTCCTTCATCAGCCCCACTCGATAAACCACATCATTCACCCGTACAACAGCACGGTACATACCGGATTGCCAATCGTGGACAGGAACATTTTCTTCAACGAGGGTATTCGCGAGGTATGTTTTTTGAATAGAAAAAATATTTTTATTAAAAATATTATAAATATCAATTTTAATGTCATTAAAATTATTATTTTCTGTCAAAAACATAAAGGTCAATTCATCTTTTAGGGCTTGCGGTCTGATAAAAATCTGTTCTCCTCCCAGTGGCGTAATGCGGTCAGAGAGCATCATATAGGCTTTAAAAAAATCGGGAATACCGTAGCCTAGTTCGGTGTCGGGGGCATCGGCTTGCGAAGCACTTTGCTCTATGGCGCGGAAGATGTCCATATTATTTTTTTCGGGAAATGCCTGCCACAAAGCCGCTGCCATACCTGCCATAATCGGCGATGCAAAAGACGTTCCGCTTGCACCGCCAATATCGTAATCATAGATAGAAGCCACCACCGTCTGAAAGCCCACTGCGGAGACATTGGGTTTGATATCGCCATCGGCACTCGGACCAATGGAACTGAAACTGGCATACTTCCCAAACCTATCCACACCGCCTACTGCCATTACGCTGTCGCCGTCGGCAGGTACGCCGATGTATTGCCAGGCATCGTTGCCCGAATTGCCCGCACTATTGACCACCAGTATCCCTTTGCTTGCCGCAATATCGGCAGCGCGAGAGGCAAGCGCAGTTTCGCCGTCCATATCTTCATAGGTGTAATTCATTTTTTTGATGTCAAAGGTCGTATAGCCGAGCGAAGTATTGGAAACATCCACACCAAGACTGTCGGCGTACTCAATTCCGGCTACCCAATTGTCCTCTTCGACCACCAGTTCGGAGCCGACTTCTTCGGTGCGTATGCACACGTAGCTCGCATCAGGGGCAGTGCCAATCATCAAGCCGGGCAGGTTGGCAGCCATCGTAGAAAGCACCTGCGAACCGTGCTGACTGGCTTCGTAAGCATAATTATCATTATAAACAAAATCGCGGCTTTCGAGCAGTCGCCCGTCGGCACGGAGGGTGTCGAAAAAGGGCATAATATCTACATTGGTAAAGCCGCCGTCGAGCACCGCTACGAGCATCCCGTCACCGGCATAGCCCATGTAGTGCAAGAGGTGTCCGTTGAGCATCCCGATTTGCATAGCACCGTAGCCGTAAGGTTCTTCCTCGCGGGTATATTCCTTGCCGGGGTCGCGGGTTTTGGGTTTGCGTTTTTTACTTTTCAGGCGGCGATATTTGCCTATCGGTGTTGTTTGTTTGACAAAAGGCAGGGCTTCAATCTTGGCAATGGTATCACGTTCTGCCCAGACCGTAGCCGAGTTGAACCACTTGGAGACGTTCAGCACCGTAGCTCCCCTAGCTCGTATCTCATTGAGGTATTGCGGATTGACGGGCAGGTCGTTTTCTTCGATACCGATGCCTTGACGTTTGCGCCGCTCAATGGCACGCGGCGAGAGAAATTCCTGCGGCTTCAAGACGCTGTACGGACTGTCGTTTTTGTCGGTAAATTCGACGCGGTATTTGTCTAATTTTTTTTGGGCGAATGCGGGTGTGGCGCATAAGAGACAAAGGGTGAGAATAATATATCGCATAGTTATTGATGGCTAACAATGGAGACAGCTTGGGGTTTGGGTTGGCTTCGAGTGTAGAGGGTATTGATGATGTGTTTGGTTTTTTCACTTCCCAGTATTTCTGCAATCATTTCTTCAAATTCTTGTTTATCATTGGCTTTTGGGATTACTTCTTCTCTATCGAATGAACCGATATGGATTGGATAAAGGGTCATGAAATCGTGTATGATATAAAGTAGAAGGTATTTGTAATTATTAAGATGCGGAGCATGAATATAAAAATTACTTTTAATTGCTTTACCCGATGTTGACCATTTGACATCTTCAAATACACCGGTATCGATATCATAAGTCAGTATCTTATTGGAGATAGTCTCCAGATGTTCTCCCTGTTTTTTGAGTGTATCAATAGGAGGAGAACTATATCCTTGCTCTATTTTAGGCCATAAGCTTTCCATATATTTATTTTTATTTGATGATTGCACTGTAATAAGGGAATTTTTAAATTATTTTATAATAAAAAATATTTATAAATAATTAATTTTTAATGAAAAATAAGTTATGAAATAATTTTAATTAATTAAAAAACGGCTATATTTCAGTGCGACCTTTGATTAAATCAAGTTGAAGGCTGACCATTATCGGTAAATGATCCGAATAATTTATTGCGTCAATTTCACCATTATTTTTTAAAAATGAAAATGAGGTAGATTTTATAATTATTTCAATATCCTTGTTTGGAACAGATGCTATCATTGAAGGACTAATCAGAATCTGGTCAAAAATATTCCAGTCAATTCGCATGTGTTCAGCACCTTTATAAAGGAATGTTCCCGGTACATCTCCGACACTTTCGTCTCCAAGAAAATTCCACATTGGATTGTAGAAGTATTCAAATTTATTCCCTTGCACTGTTCTCTGTTGTTTTAACGCGATTTTTTTATCAGAAGTTGCATGTAAAGCTACGGTACTGACCAGACCTTCTTCATACGGATTCATATTTAGGTCACCAATGATTATTACATGTTTTACACCGCTCTCTGTTTGAGCTTTATTAATGGCATCCCGAAAAATTATTGCTTCACCAAACTGCGATTCACTACTCCAATTCATCTTACTTACTAAATGAGCTGCTACAAGTAGAAATGCAGGTTTATCTGTGCTTTCTACTTTACGAATAGTCCATCTTGATGTCTCTGAGACCATTTCCAAATTATCTACATTCAAATTTGAAAATATTTTGACTTTATCGCATGTAATATTCGCTGAAATAGTGTATTTTGGTGTATCTGAATTGAGTTGTCTCAACATTACATCATCATCCATCTCATACTCACAAAGTATAATAATATCAATATCTTTTGAATGTGCCAGTTCAGTGATAGCACTGCTCAAATTCTTTTTGTTGATATTTCAAAATAAAATATTCATGTGTTTGGGTTTTCATTGCTTCACACAATATACGTAAAACAACACAATATTGCATAAAAAATTCTGCAAGCTCACCCACGAATTTTATTTTTTTTTAAAATATTTGGAAAATAATGATACAAAACACCCTCACAAATGTTTGGAACACTGATTTTTATCGCGTTCACAACTAATTAACTCGTCAACATTATAAAAACAAGTGAATATTTAATATTTTTGTGCCACAATCCCATCCGTTGATTGCCCCGATGCCTTTTGTGTGAAAGCTAACGAACTAATTTATTCATAACGGATTTACCATACATTCAATGAAATACACTGTAGATAAACAAGAGACACATACAATTTTCACCATAAATGAAAACAACCTCAATACACTTATTGCGCCGGATTTGAAATCGGAATTTTACATCTTGCACGATGCAGGAATCAAAGACCTCATTCTTGATATCAGCGATGTTCAATATGTAGATTCATCCGGCTTGAGTGCTATACTGACCGGACATCGTATCTGGAAAACCGTGGGCAGTTTTGTGCTTACAGGGGTCAAAAGTGAGAGCGTCAAAAAACTCATAGAAATCTCTCGCTTAGAGTCTGTCCTCAATATCGTACCCACCGTCAACGAATCCATTGATTATGTGAAAATGGAGCAATTGGAGCGCGATATGAGCAATGGTGAAGCATAGGGTAGTGTTTCTCCCTTTGAAAAAAAAGACATCAAGGTGTCTGACATTCTTTTTGAATGTCAGACACCTTTTTTTATAAAAAGAAAAACGAATAACGAATTCAAGTTGCGGACAAATGAAAAATTCCAAAAAACAAATTCCAAACTCGCCACTCTCTCGCACGTCAACACCACAATACTCCAACACGTCAACACTTTTCCTTACCTTTGCGCCATGAATTTTCAAGAAGAAATCAAGCGTCGTCGGACATTTGCCATCATTAGTCACCCGGATGCCGGTAAGACGACGCTCACAGAAAAACTGCTCCTTTTTGGCGGAGCCATACAAACAGCGGGGGCGGTTAAGTCCAATAAAATCAAACATTCCACGACTTCCGACTTCATGGAAATCGAAAAACAACGGGGAATATCGGTGGCTACGTCGGTCATGGGTTTTGAGTATAATGATTTGAAAATCAACATCTTGGACACGCCCGGTCACCAAGATTTTGCAGAAGATACCTTTAGAACCCTGACGGCAGTGGACAGCGTCATAGTGGTCATTGATGTAGCAAAAGGGGTAGAAACACAGACGGAAAAACTCGTCGAAGTATGCCGAATGCGCGATACGCCTGTCATTGTTTTTATCAATAAATTGGACAGAGACGGAAAAGATGGCTTTCAACTGTTGGATGAAATCGAACAAAAATTGAAGCTGCGTGTGCGCCCCTTGAGTTGGCCCATCGGTATGGGTCCCGACTTCAAAGGCGTGTATAGTATGTACAAAAAAGAGCTGCTCTTGTTTCATCCACACAGCAAAGCAGATGCGGAAGAGGATATTATTCGCATTACAAATTTGGAGGACGAAACACTCGAAACACACGTTGGCAAACGCCTTGCTAACGAACTTCGCGAGGAAGTGGGTATGGCAGAAGAAGTCTATGATACTTTCGATGTAGAACGCTATCGGGCAGGCGAATTATCACCGGTTTTTTTCGGTTCTGCCATCAATAATTTTGGGGTAAAAGAGCTATTGGATTGCTTCACCGAGATTGCGCCACACCCGCAACCCACGCATACTGAAGAGCGCGAAATTGACCCTTTTGAAAATAAATTTTCGGGCTTTGTTTTCAAAATTCATGCTAATATCGACCCCAAGCACCGCAACCGGATTGCCTTTGTTCGGGTGAGTTCGGGCTTATTTGAACGCAACAAAAATTACCTCCATATCAGAAGCGGAAAGAAGTTGAAATTTTCAAGCCCTACGTCATTTATGGCATCCAAAAAGGAGGTGGTCGATGAGGCATTTCCGGGCGATATTGTGGGTTTGCATGATTCTGGCAAATTCAAAATCGGCGATACCCTTTCCGAAGGAGAAACGCTACACTTCAAGGGCATTCCGAGTTTCTCGCCCGAATTATTTAAATATGTAGAAAATGCCGACCCGATGAAAGCCAAGCAACTCGCCAAAGGCATCGACCAACTGATGGACGAAGGCGTGGCACAGCTTTTCACCCAACAGGTCAACAACCGGAAAATCATTGGTACGGTAGGCGCACTCCAATTTGAGGTCATCCAATACCGGCTCAAACACGAGTATGGCGCATCATGTACATATACGCCTGTACGCCTACACAAAGCCTGTTGGTTGAGTGCCGAAAACCCTGCGGATTTGACCGAATTTATCAAGAAAAAACAACGCTCTATTGCTTTGGATAAGGAAGGTAAAGAGGTCTTTTTGGCAGAATCGGCTTGGATGCTCAAAATGGCACAAGAGGATTTTCCAAAGGTTCAGTTTCATTTTACTTCCGAATTTTGAGCTACAAGGTGTCAGACATTTTGGAAATGTCTGACACCTTGTAGCGCAAATCTGCTATAAATTTCCCCTTCAAACTAAGCATAATTTTTTGTTGTTAAACAAGATTTTCAAAATTAACATGAGCTACTTTGTATCCCTCCTTGCGTAAAGCATCTGCCAAAAGTAAAAAATACGTACTTTTTCCTGTTTAGCGTGGTGCCCATATCGTAAAATACCGTTTACTGCCGACCATTTTCATCCCCTTTTTTACCGGCGCAGGTCGCATCAAGGTATAGTGTTCTTCGGGTATATTTTGTCCGCTTGTATTAAATTCGCGCATGATTTGTATTTATTAAAAAAACAAAAGGTTCTTTGACAATTTTTGCAAATTCCATAAAACGCTCTTTTCACGCAGAGTTCGCAGAGAACGCAGAGTGCTGATAATAATTCTCTGCGACCTCTGCGTTCTCTGCGTGAGACACTATTTGCAAAAAATGTCAAAGAACCAACAAAAATAGCGATTTTTTGAATAGTAAATGATCAAGGATAAAAGGTCTTCAAAATCAAAGGTCTTTTCGCAGGCATTTCTTCGCTGTATGAATATGCGGCATCAAGGAGTTGACAGGCTTGTTCAAAACGCTGTTTATCATTGGAATGAAGGACAGCCAAAGGTGCGCCCTGCTCCACATAATCCCCTGTTTTATGTTGCAATACAATCCCCGCTCCGAGTTCGATGATGCTCTTTTTAGTTTCGCGTCCTGCGCCCAATTTCATGGAAGCCAAGCCGACTTTGAGTGCGTCTAATTCTGAAATATAAGCCGTTTTTTTACTCACATAGGTATGTGTATGTGCCGACGCAGGTAGCGCATCCATATCATCAATGCAGCTTAAATCTCCGCCTTGTGATACTACAAATTCTTTAAATTTATCGAGTGCCGCACCGGAATCTATCAATTTTTGGAGGGTTTCGGTGGCTTCTTTTTCATCCTTTGCCACCTTGCCCAATACAAGCATCTGACTACCCAAAACCAGACAAAGTTCGGTCAAATCCTGCGGACCTTTACCCTGCAATGTCTCGATAGCTTCTCTGACTTCAAGCGCATTTCCGACGGTATAACCAAGCGGCTCGTGCATCGCAGTAGCCACCGCCACAACCTCCCGCCCCATATTTTTTCCAATGCCAATGAGGAGTTCGGCAAGTTGCTGTGCATCGGCGATATTTTTCATAAATGCGCCTTCGCCCACCTTAATGTCAATGACAATTCCCTCTGCGCCGCAAGCCAGTTTTTTACTCATAATACTCGATGCAATGAGGGAAAAATTGCTGACCGTTGCAGTGACATCGCGCAAGGCATACATTTTTTTATCGGCAGGCACAAGGTCGGCATTCTGACCACAAATTGCCAACCCATACATTTTGATTTTTTTAATAAATTCCGCTTTCGTCATATCAACGGATAAGCCTTTAATGGCTTCCAACTTGTCCAATGTACCGCCTGTATGCCCCAAGCCGCGCCCCGACATTTTGGCAACCGGCACACCCGCCGCCGCTACCAATGGCGCAAGCACAATCGTTGTCTTATCACCCACGCCGCCGGTGCTGTGTTTGTCCACTTTGACCCCCGCAATTTCGGACAAGTCGATGACCTCGCCAGACATCATCATTTCACGAGTAAGGGCAGCCGTTTCTTCGATATTCATACCACTAAAACAGACCGCCATCATAAAGGCAGCCATCTGATAGTCGGGTATTGTACCCTCCACGAAGCCTTTGACAATCTGCTTGATTTCAACCTTAGTCAACTGCCCGCCATCTCTTTTTCGCTTGATTAATTCTACCATGTGTTATTGTAAAAATTCTTTTGTCACATTTTATGACTTCAAAAGTAAAAGCATTGGATTAGAAATACGAATTTGTATCGTGATATTTTGTTGGAATTTGGGATTTGGAATTTTTCAAGTCTGCGATTCATCGCAACTTGAATGAATTATGGCATTGGATTTGGAATAAACGATTCATTGGAAGTCTGAAAAGTGACGAATGTACTTTTCAGCGTTACTATAATGCTCGGAAGAGAGAATAGAAAGTATATTGGCAATCAATATTGAATGGAGAGATTTTACATTCAATTTTTGTATTATATTTTATAATTTATAAAAATATTAATTATAATTAACTTGACAATATCAAGTTAGACTTTTTTACTGTAAAAAAGTGCTTTGGTTTTACTTCAAATTCAGTGTAAATTTCTCATTGTACACAATTTACATTAGTATTATTTTCAAGTTAAAATTATGAAGTTAATTTGCATTTTAAAAAAATTATTAATTAAAATTTTATACATAATTTGACAAGTTCATCTAAATCAAAACTTTAGTGCCCTGCCCACGTTTAGCAAACTTGAAAAGTTTACCAAACGGATTACTTATATTTTGTGTAAAATTAATATCGTATGAAGTGTCAACCAATCAGATAAACTTGTCCATAATTTAAAATAAAAATATCAAACAATATCAAAAATAAAATATCTGTTCTTTGTTCTAAATTTTCAAATTAAAAAATATTATGAAAAAATTATTCACGTTTGTCGTCATGTTCGTCTTTGCAGGTTCTGCTGCTTTTGCTCAATTTATTAGTGAAGATGTAAAAAGGATGAGTCAGGGGAGTTATAATTCGCTCTCCATCGAATTGCCGCGAGCCAATGAAAAGGATGTACAGAAGGCTTGGGAGAAATTTTCGAGCAAAACGATGAAGGGCAAATCGAAATATGACAGAAAAGCCGGGGAGGTATTTACGGAGGGTTCGCGTATTGCAGATATGAGTTATAATGCCTTTAATACTTATGCGACTACTAGTGCCGATGGTGCAGGTACGGTCTTGAGGGTATGGATTGATTTGGGCGATTCATTTCTCAATTCCGAAGATGATCCCGACGAGTACAAAGCTATCGAAAAACAATTGTATGCTTTTGCCTTAGTGGTGGCGCGTCAGCAACTCAAAGATGAATTGAAAGATGAAGAGAAGCTACTCAAAAAAATGGAAGGCGAATTGAAAAAACTGGTCAGAGATAAAGAAGATTATGAGAAGGATATTGAAGAAGCTAAAGCCCTGATTGCCAAGCGTGAAGCCGATATTGAGCAAAATCTCCTTGACCAAGCGAATAAAGAACTGGAAATCGAATCGCAGCAGCGGGTGATTGAAAATACGGAAGGTAAGATTGGTGATTTGAATTAAAAAGTAGCGAGTGGAGAGTAGCGAGTTTGACGAGTATTTTTTGTATTTTGAGTGTGTAAAATGTTGGAATTTTTCTGATGTTTTACACACTTATTTTTTTATGTGATGTTCGGCTACCCGTTTAAGTTTGCTTGTGGGATACTACTCGTCTGACGAAGGTTTTTGTGAAATGTAGTGATTTGTCTCATAAAATATTCGCATTGAATAAAGGGATTCGTCTGACGAGTATTCGCTTTAGGCAAAGTTAAATGGGTAGCCTGATGTTCTTTTTTGGCATTTGACGGAACCTAAAAAAAAATGCAGAAGTAAATTCTGTTAAGAAAATACATTCTGCATTTGTCGGATTGACTTACTACAAAAATGAAAACTTGAAAATCTTGCTCTTGGGGTGGAGACGAGTCAATCGGTTGAACAGGTAATTGGTTTATCAGACATTTTATTGATGATTAAAAAAAATATTTATTATAAAGCAATCTGATTAACCAATCACCTGTTGAACTAAAAACTAAATTTGCAGTAATCAGCCATTAATGTCCTAATGACTATTGGCATACACTTAACAATAATCAATTAATGTGCTGATTACTACCGGAGATTCTTGTTACACATTGGGGAAAGGGGATATGGAGAATTGATATATCATGCAGTGATAGGGGCTGATTCACTGATACGCTTTTATAAATGTCCGCTACGGTGAGAACTTTCCATTAAAGCACTCAATAGTTCTTTAGCTCTGAAAAGTTGTGCTTTGACCGTGCCGAGCGGAATATCCAATTCCTTAGCGATTTCATCATAGGTCAACTCCTCAAAAAAGCGGAGTTCTATCATCAATCTGTATTTGGGATTGAGCTGGCGCAAAAAGCTACGCATAAGCATCAGCTTTTGGTCTCTGATGTATTTTTGTTCGGGGTCGAGGTTGGCAGACCGGAGGTTGCTGGAAAAATCCTGACCGCTTTCTGACTCAATAGGGTCATCTATCGAAAACATGTTCAGTTTTTTCTTTCTGATAAAATCAATACAATTATTGATGGCTATTTTGAACAACCATGTGCTGAAGGCATATCGCGGCGTATAAGTTGCCAATTTGCTAAATGCCTTGCCAAAGGCTTCGAGTGTGAGGTCGTCGGCATCTTCGCGATTGTGTACCATTTTCAACATCATATTGAAAATAGCTTCTTTGTAGCGATTCATCAATTCCGTATAAGCACGCTCTTCTTTATATTGTACGGCGCGTTGTACGATTTCGTAATCTTCTACAGCTCTGTCAGAGAGATTGTTGCTCGTTCTGACTGATGTAATAGGTGTTGTGATAGGTGGTGCTGAGTGTCTTCTGTTCTGATTCAATTCCATGACTTGGTGTTGCCCGACAATAAAGCCGGCGTGAGTGAAATAAAGTATAGCAACAGAAAAAAGTCGAATATTGGGATCCATAGTGTTAGATGATGTTCCTGTAACCTTTTCGCTGTTAGTACGTAAACAAATAATACAGCTGTTATTCTAATTAAATATAGGCTAACCGCCATTTGAATGCTAAGGTGACATATAATGGAGAGTAAAAAACAGCAATAAAAGAGAAAGTGTGACATCGAAAGCATACCCAAAAAAATCTTATGTCTTAATTTATAATGTTTTCCGGTCGAATTATGTCTATATTTAATATTATAGTAATATGTTATCCTGTCTTCACTCTTTGAGTACATAAAGCAACCTTTTTCAAGGCATATCGTAGTGTTATTTCCGGTAGCTACTTCACTCATAAATAAATCATCATCGCCCGATGTAATATCAGCATGGCTGCTAAAGCCTTGATTGTCAACGTACAAAGATTTATTGTATATTAAATTTCTTCCCACACCCATATACGGTATGCCCCAAAGTGCTGCCGAAAAATATTGAATAGCCGTATAAAGTGTCTCAAAACGAGAAAATTTGTTTAAAAATGATTTTTTTGTAAAAAAAGGTCCATATCCCAAGCCAATTTGGATATTTCCACCAATATGTGCCTGCATTTTATCAATCCACAACTCACTTGCCGGTCGGCAGTCAGCATCTGTAAGCAGCAATAATTCATGTTTCGCAGCTTCTATTCCCTTGCTCAATGCGTATTTTTTACCCTTCATGTTGCGCTCTGTGTCCTTACTGATGGTCAATATCCTGAGATGTGCGTATTTTTTTTTAAATTCATTCAATACTTTTGCAGTATCATCCGTAGAAGCATCATTGACTACAATGACCTCGTAATCATCATAAGATTGCTGCAATATATAAGGTAGGTGGTCTTGCAGATTCTCCGCTTCATTTTTCGCACAGATAATGACCGACACAGGTTCGGGTGCTTTGGGCGGCGGCGGGTCAGGCTTATGTGTCGCAAATCGTCCGAAGATAATTCCCCAATAAACGATTTGGACAATAGCCGAAATAATTAAAGTATATAATAGGATGTTTTCCATGTTTTAGTTGATGAAGTTGATAGAGTTGATAGAGTTGATGAAGTTGATGAAGTTGATAGAGTTGATTGAGTTGATGAAGTTGATTGAGTTGATAGAGTTGATTGAGTTGATGAAGTTGATTGAGTTGATGAAGTTGATTGAGTTGATGAAGTTGATAAGTTCTTCATAGAACACTCTCACTCTCACACTCTCAAAACTTTAGCTCTACTACAAACTAATCACTTTATAAACTCTGTAAACTCTATCAACTCTGTCAACTCTATCAACTCTGTCAACTTTATAAACTCTGTAAACTCTATCAACTTTATAAACTCTATCAACTCTGTAAACTTAATAAACTCCCTCAACTCTATAAACTTAATAAACTAAATTCGTAATTTTACGTATAATAATGTGCTTTTTGTATATTGACTTATGACTGATTTGTCGTCTAATGAAAAAAAACACGTCAACTCACCAATAATTTAAGATAAGAATACGTTTGAAAATGAAAAAAATATATTTAATTATTTTTGTTGCTTTTTGCAATTTTAATACCTTTGCTCAAACACAACAACAAGTCAGAGCATCTGCCATCGCAAATATATCTGTGGTCTCTGATCTTGACCATGCGAGTTCTGCCACACATGCAGAAGCTGTTACCGATGTATTGGATTCGGCATTGGACTTTTCGGCAGCACAGCGAGCCAAGATTTACGCCATTAATCTGGATGCGGCAGAGAAAGTGGCGGAAATAGATAAATATGTACAAGACGCAGAGCGGCGCACCGCCAAACGTGATGCCTTATTCAAAGACACCACAAGCAAAATCATGCGGGCATTAAAACCTGAACAACAACAACTATATTCAAATATTACCAAAAAAAGTATGCGGTATAAGAAGTTGAACGGTAAATCAGGTAATTAGTTGAACAGGTAATCTGTATATCAGATTAATTTGATATTTTTTTATTTTTAAAATATATTATTTTAAAATATTTTAAATGTTTAATAATCAATTTTTTAAAACTTCACAATTATCTTGCTCCACTAATTACCTGATTTACCGCTCCACTAATTAACTCGCCTCAAAATTGGCATAAAAGTTTCAGTGTTTCACTGCTCAATTGTCGGATTATTTCATGGTTCATGTTAAACCATGAAACCATTGAACAATGAAGCCGTAAAATTTATTAATATTTTTTTAATCAAAGAAAGAAAATTGACCATGAGAAAGTTTTTATTCAGTGCATTTGTCATGCTAATCGGTCTTGGTGCATACGCCCAAGAAGCCACTCCTGCCGTTAATCAGGCACCGGCAGTAAAAGCGAAAAAAGTAGAATTGACACCAAAGCAGGAAGCTCAAAAATTGGTAGATATGCTTACCCAAGATATGGAGCTTGATGCTTCACAAAAAGAGCAGATACTTGAAGTGGCTTTGAATGCCGTCAAACAACGTCAGGGCTTGGCAAGTCTTAAAGCATCGGACCCTAATGCTTATGCTCAAAAAGAAATGGACATCTTCATTGATATGTCCGGCAAAATCAAAGACATAGAAAATCAGTAGGCTGTTATCAGTTCATAGTTCATGGATGATAGTTCATAGTTATCTATCATGCTGACTTATATGATTTTGTAAAAGTAAAAGGCTGACTACCATGCATGTAGTCAGCCTTTTACTTTTTTGTAGGCAGCTAAAGCAGCCTCTACTGTATTACATTTGATTGATTTTATACAATAAATCTATCGTCGGTCCGGGGTCTTGTCCGGTATCTTGTGCATGTTTGATGGCTTTTTTGGCATATTCGCGGGCATCATGCTGATTGCCGAGTTTGTAATATAAGGCAGCCACCGTATCTATATTATAAAAATTACTATCCATACCTACCGACAGCAATGCCCAACTTAGGGCTTTTTCCAGTTTGCTGCGGTCGTCCACTAGTTCGTAAAATGCCCATGCGTACTGATTCAATACTTCCCAATCGCCACTACCGTATTTGTCCATATATTGCTCTACGGTTTGGGTATATTTATTGAGGTCTTGTGCGCGGTCGTAGTAGCTGATACGAAACTCAAGGGAAAGTTGGTCCGCTTCGTCGGGGAAGGTTTGTTGGTAGGTTTTGTCCACATCTTCAAGGGTAAGTGGCTTGCCGGAACCTGCATATAGTTTTTTGACAATGGACTTTTTGATATGCTTATCCACTGTTTCTTTACCAAAGTTAGTATTGAAGGTCTCACGATTGGTGAGCAGATACTGCATGGGTTGGTCATCGAAATTATCGGCATATTTCATCAAAAATTCCATGTTTTCATACGTTGACCAATCCTTTTGCGTCTCCAAATATTTTGCGGCAAGCATCACATATTTACGATCATTATTGTCATAGCTAACCGTGGCATAATTGCGTAACAAATCGGGTTCGCGCTCACCCGCTGCAAAACGCGCCGCTAGTTTGGCAGACTGTCGCTTAGGGTCAACAGCTGCCTGTCCGAGTCGTATAAAATCCGGTGCTTGCAGGTAGCCCAGGCCTTTGTGCAACAACTCACCATCGGGCGATAAAAACAGATAAGTCGGGTAAGCATACACAGCATAAGTAGCCGCCAATTTCGGACCGTTACCACGCTCCATATTCACTTTTACATTAATAAAATTGGCATTATAAAAATCGCCTACCTGTCCGTTGGTAAATACCTCCCGCGACATTTTTTTACAAGGTCCACACCAAGATGTATAGGCATCTACAAAAACGATTTTATTTTCCTGTTTGGCTTGTACAAAAATGTCCTGCCATTCGGATTGCGAAAAGTCAATACCGTCTGCCGATAGCATCGTAGCGACTGACATGAACACCAGTAATAATATATTTTTCATAAATGAGAGTATGAGAGTAAAGAGTGAAAGAGTGTAGAGTAGAGAGTGTGAGCGTATAGAGTTGGAGAGTGAGCGTATTTTATTGTTACTCTCTACTCTCCAACTCTTTACTCTACACTATCACAATACATCTTTAATTTTGCGAATGAGGAGGTCGGCACCGCGATACATATTGCGATTTTTAGCTTCCTCTGCCATGCCTTTTACGGTCTCGGCAATTTTGAGGGCTTCTTTATTTTTATTATTAAAATGTAATAAAGTGGCTTGTGTCATGAGGTATTTGGCTTCGCCACCATTTTCAGCGGCTTTAGTTGCCCACTGCAAAGCCTTAGCTTTCATTTTGGCATCACTCGCCTCGTTTTCGACTACGCGGGTTGCCATTTTATGGAGTACAAGCGCATTGTTTTTACCGTTCTTTTTAATGTATTTGTCGGCAGCTTTGAGGAAGGTTTTGCTGTCTTCCGTAGCCTCGGCATAACTCATATCCGTATCTATTTCAAAGTCTTCAAAACCTGTAGGATTATGCGCCTGCATTTTTTCTTTGGCTTCGGCGAGTAGCGTAGGTTCTTGGTATTCGATAGCCTTCGCAACAGTGTTGTTGCAGGCTTTTACGATTTTTTCATTGACAGCTTCTGCGCCTTTATTTTCTGCAATTGCTGTTTTATTTTTCATAAATAAAGAAAAAATACGCGAATCGGCATATACCGTAGCATCATATAGAAAGTTGAGGTTTTCGAGTTGGCTGAAATCGGGTTTGGTACGCAGGAACTCGTTGGCAACCTTTGAGGCTTCGGGCTTATTGGCTTTCGCCAATGCAGTAGCATACTTGCGGAGGAGTTCGGGGTCGCGGTCGCCTTCTTCGTATTTGTCGGCAAACTGTCCGCTATTGTCAAAACGCTTGAGGGCTTCCGACCCCATTTTGAGGAATTTTTCGATAGGCTTCGCCCCTTTAGAGGTGTATTGCATTTCGCCCGCACCATTGACAAATAAAAAGGTGGGGAAAGCACTGACATTATATTTGGTGCGTATGGTGCGTCCTTCGCCTTTTTCCATATCCATTTTCATATTAATGAAATTGGCATTATAAAAATCGCCCGCTTCTTTCATCGGGAAGATGTCGCGTGCCATTTTTTTGCATGGTCCGCACCACGTTGTGTAAGCATCTACAAATATCAGTTTGTCTTCTTTATTGGCAAGTTCGAGTGCCTCTTTCCATGTACCGTCAAAAAATTTGATCCCATCTGCCTGAGTATAAGTCAAGGCAAATAGAGCCAGTAATACAGTTGCAAGTATATTTTTCATGTAAATTTTAATGTTAGAATGAATAAATTTTGAATGAATGTTCGGATAGCCCCGAAGTGACTCAACATACAAAATTACATAATTTAATGCGATTTGTAAAATACGATTATTTGAGGACTTTGGATGTGTTTATCAGTGATTTAACTTTTTGATAAAATGGGAATGTCTTTGTGGCTACATTGAGTGCAAAGGGTGTGCCGAAAGATGAGGAAGGAGCGTTTTTTGGATATGAGAAAGTGAAGCTATTTTATGTAATGTTGCTTTGACGTTCAAACTGCCATTTTTTTGGAAAGTTTATGTTTACTCCGTATTTCTTTGATAGTAAGTGATATTTGGATTTAATAACTTTTGCTGTATCAAACAATACCTTCCTGAAATTTAATGTAGCTATTCACAATGTTATTCAATTCAAGCGAATTAAATACGGTTTCCTCTTTGAAATGCTGTATGATTCTTTTGCGTTCAAAAATGAGAAACCTTTTTTCAACATCTGCTGATTTATAAAATTTATTTTTCGATGTATTTATCAGAGAATAACATGTGAACAATACGAGTATAGGTTGAAGTCTATAAAATCTGATGTAGTTTTCAAATCGCTTTACATCGTGATATTTTGAATTGGTATCTTTCCCACATGTACACTGCCCTAAAAACACTAATTTATTCTGACAATCGTCATCAAAAGGTATCCAACCGACAACATCCAATCCGCGTTCTTTAGTGTTTCTTTCAGGAATTTCTTCAAGTTCATCTGATTCTGTGGGGAGTTTGAGTTCATCTGCAAGCTGCCTGATTTTTGACTTCGCATTGCCTTTGTAAGTTGTATGCTGTCCAAATTCTCTTACCTGAGATTGGTCGGGCAAAAAATCTTTGAGGGCATGAAAGCAAAGTGTCTCAAACTCATCGCTCAACTCTTTTTGAAAGTCTCCCAATATATCTAAACTTGAAGATAATAAAAGACTGATATACAGTTTATTTTTGAAGGTGACGTTGTCTTTCAGCTTTATTTTTCTATGTGTATAATTAAACGGATAATCATCTTGATATAGATTTGCCCGTTCCTCTATCAATTTGAATATTTCCCCTACAAAAACCTCATTATTATCCTCCATCTGCCCTTCAAGTGAACCTGTCTGACCATCTTCTTCTTTTGGACTTTCCCTCACACCAAACAATCGGTCATGCACATCAGCGAAAGTCACATCACTTTCGGCATCGCAAAGGGCTAATAATTCCACAAAATCAGCGTAGTATTTTTTTTCGTGCTTAGGGTATTTTGTTGGGTCATAGTATTGGAACTTTCTGAATGTGGCTTCAATTTTTTGGTTAAAAATCTTCTTCATCTTTCAATAAACTGTCTTTCAAATGCTTAATTTTCGTTGTCAATGTCCTGATTGCACGGAGGTCGTCTTCAAGGTCAGGATAATACCGTTTGATACGATGTGAAATGGCATCTGCTTCCTCCAAACTGAGCAGTGACACTTGGACTTTTCTTTCAAAAACAATTTCCAAATCAGCGGTCATCTCAAAGGCTTTTTCTATCGAAGCCCCATTTCTGAATTCTGCCAAAGCACGTTCATTTCCCACAATGGCGTTCAACATTTTCAATCCTGTGCTGTCACCCGATACCCGCGATTTATTTTGTCCGTTTTTATCGAAAAACCAGTGAATACTTTCCTTTAAATGTGTATAATTTAATTCGCTAATTGGATTTTCTTTTTCTTTTTCGATAGAGACCCCCCAAAATTTCTGCATGTTAAAATAATTGAGTGAGTCCTTCAAATAGCTAAAGTAAAAACGAGTATCATCTAAGCCTCTTATACCATAAAAAGCCTCATCTTCTATAATTTTGAACAACTCAAATCCCACCAACACCTTCGCCACATAATCTCGACGACTACCTATCATTTTTGCAATACTCCGACAGGCATCATAAAAACCCTCATCAGGAAAATTACGCTGTTTTATACCATGTAAGTACCTTGCTTTTTCAAGCATCCTCCACGATTTCACACCCGTAATATGCCGAAATCCTAAATATTTGAGAATGATATCTTTTGAATTGAAAATAAGGCAAGGAATTTCCGTAGGTGGGGGCAATTTTACTTCATTTATGATTCTTTCAACTTTACGTGTCTGTACCGTAGCCAAGTTTGGTTCATGCAATAACTTTACTGCCGTTAATCTCCTGTTTCCTTCTACGACATTATATTCATCGTTTCCAAATGGTACAACAAGCAACTGCTCACCCGCAAAAAAACCATTTTCACCAATCGCTATCATCAACTCCAATGTAGCTGCCTCAAGCACCATAAAATCAATTATCTCCGCTTCAGTTATGCTCTTTCTTTTTGACTTAGGTATCCTTGGATTTTCTGGATCTAATCTAAGTTTTCTATAATCAATATTCTTATACGTAGTTGAAACATCAATATTATCCTGTACGTCTGATTGCATTGATTAATAATTTGAATTTTAAATACGTTGTCAACAACATTCAAAGATAACAAAAAACAAACTGACGGCAAAACAATCACTACACTCAATTATATCTGATTTTTTATCACCTTCATTTTACGCTGTAAAATATCCTCATCACTCCCAACCAACCATTTTTCATCCCACCAAAACAAACCTTCTCTGCATCTTTATCATTGTATATTTTGAGAGCAAATAGTTTTATGCTAATATTGTGAATGATTTTTTAATGTGATAATGCTAAAATGTATTTATGCGATATTATTGTAGCATTACAGTACAATTAAACATCAGAAATGTTAAGATTTATTCGATATATGATATTGCCCATAGCGGCAATGACCTTATGTTTTGCCTGTTCGCCGGACCAGCAGAGTCGGCTGTCGCCTAAGCCTAATGCCATCGGCAAAGCCGGACAATTGCTCGTGGTAGCGGAAGGAGACGTGTGGCATAGTATTGCCGGTGATGCTTTTCGGGAGCATTTGTTGGAAGAGTTTCCGGTGCTGCCGCGCCCCGAACCGCGATTTGATGTAAAGCATGTAGAAGGTATCAAGTTCAATTCGCTGCGTAAAGAATGGCGGGTGATTGTCTTTTTGGCAGACCTTTCTCAGTACAATAAAGTTACGAAAGAAGTGGGTGCGGCAATCGGAGAGCGGGGCTTGGAACGGGCAAAAATGGAGTTTGATTACAACACCGTTTTTCGGGAAGATGTCTGGGCAGACGGGCAATTGCTGATTTACCTTTTTGCACCAAATAAAGCGCAACTGCTGGAGAATATACAGAACCGAAGTAAGAGTATTATCCGAAAAATAGAAGAAGCCGATTTTCAAAAAATCAAGGCAAATACCTATCAATCGGGAGTCAATCGTATTGCCAGTCAGGAGATAAAAGATAAATTTAGTGTGAGCCTTGATATTCCGGGCAGCTATCGTTTGGCGGTATTCGATTCGCTGAATAATGAACTGTGGCTGCGCCGCGAAACGGGAACTATCAGCAGTAATATTTTGCTAAAAACAATGAAATATACCGAAAAAACACTCTTGACCGAAAAGAGTATCATTGCCATGCGCGACAGCGTAGGCAGGCGCATGATTACGAGTGCAGCAGAAAGCTCGTACATGATTTCGAATACGGAGGACTTGCCTGTAGAATACCAAAAAACCGAAATCAACGGGCATTATACGCTTGAAGCACGCGGCGTGTGGGAAATGAAAAATGACTTTATGGGCGGACCTTTTTTGAGTTATATGATTTATAACCCGAACAATCAGAAGGTCGTATATATGGACGGTTTCGTACATGCACCCGGCGAAGATAAACGCTCGCTGATGCAGCAATTGGAGCTGATTATGCGCTCTATGAAATTTTAACACAAGTACAGGCTGCTTTAGCTGCCTTCTTTTGCATTAAAATTAAATTTATATTTTATTAAAGGCAGCTAAAGCAGCCTGTACTGGATATGACGATAACATTCACCAACGAATTTGAGATTGACACAAAGACGGCAAAGGAAATTAATGCCCTTCTGCAAAGTAATTTTACGGACATCGAATTTGAAGGGAGAACTTACTTCAAGCAATTGCCGCATTATCGAATCTTAGCCACAAAAGACGGGCAACTCGTCGGGCAATTGGGTATAGATTATCGCGCTATGAGCTTAAATGGCGAAGGCGTGAAGGTCTTTGGTGTGATTGATTTGTGTGTTGCGCCGCACTTGCATGGACAGGGCATTGGTACAAAATTGATGCTCGAATTTGAAGCTATTGCCAAGCAACACCCTCATAGTATTGACTTTCTGTTTTTGGTATCAGATGAACCGGATTATTACAAAAAATTAGGCTATCAGGAAACCGACATTACTACGACTTGGCTGAAAATTCACCAACATAAAAATTACGGTCTTGGCACGGAACACATTACAGATGCTTCGTTTATGATAAAACCCATTGGCAATAAAAAATGGACGGATGGTGACTTGGATTTGTTGGGATATATGTATTAGCGATTAGTTCATAGTTGTCGGTTCATAGTTCATGGTTTTTACAATTCATTATGACTATATTAATACTTAAAGCACTGCATATCATAGGCGCAGTGGCGTGGTTTGCCGGTTTGTTTTATTTGGTACGTATATTTGTGTATCATGCTGAGGCAAAGGATAGACCCGAAGCAGAGCGCAATGTTCTTATCCCGCAATACATCATCATGGAAAGCCGTGCATTCAATATCATTGTGCGTCCGGGCATGATGTTTACCTTTACCTGCGGCATTGCGATGTTGGTCATCAATCCGGTGTATCTCCAACAGGGTTGGATGCACTTCAAATTAGGTTTTTTGGTTTTGATGTTGGGTTATCATATTTATTGTAAAAAAATATTAAACCAACTCGAAGCAGGCACCAATACACACACACCCGTCCAATTTCGCATGATGAACGAAGTGCCAACTCTCTTTTTGATTGCCATTATAACGCTGGCAGTGTTCAGAGCTAATGCGAATGCTTTTTATCTCTTCGGTGGTTTGTTGGTACTGGCAATTTTATTTTATATTATTATAAAAAAATATAAAAAATATAGAGAGAAAAAGAGGGTTGAAATGTAAAATAATAAATATAAAATGTAAAAGTGTATTGTGTGAGTATTTTTTTTACAACTAATTAATTTACAATAATTTAAAAACATAATTAATTTATAATAAAATAAATCAAGTCCTATCTGTCTAATTACAAATTAAGAATCATGCCTCTCGTCTCAATCTGATATTCACCAATTCACTAGCTGCGCCACTCATAGATTTTTTAATGATTTTGAGTTCTTTTTTGTCCAACTCATCCGTCACATCGTGGTAATCTTTTAGGAAATCTTCGACAATATCTTTACTGAACATACCCAGCACTTTCCCGAAATCTTTTTCAGTGACCTCCCCGATTTTACTGATGACATTGCTCAATCTGTTGTCCGTCACATAAGTCAAAATAGCTTCCTGAAGTTTGATGATTTGTTCCGGTAGTGGCTCGTTTTTTTTGATGCTTTTATGATACCTTCTGTTCTCCGACCACTTCTCGTTTTTATTTTTTAACATCACCCTTTTGCCACTTTTAAAATAAAAGCTCTTGAGTGGCCGGATGACCACGCCCTCACACAGATTTGGCACCAAGGGCGGCAGCCCCAATTCATCAGGAATGGTCGTATTAAACTCATTAGGAAATGCCAAACATTCCGATAAATTCCCTTCAAATAAAGTCTTGGCATGAAGCAATCCTTCCCTGACAAAATACCGATTCGTATCCTTTACATCCAGACATTGTTCGGCATTTATCATAATATCAAAAGCGAAAAAATGATTGTGCGGACTGTAATAAATGCCTTTTTGAACTTTAATCGCCGCCTTATCGGGTAAGACATCAGGATGCGGATAATCTCCTCCAATCACTTCACCAAAAACCGTCATCTGCTCCATATCAGGACGCTCATTTTTCAAATCATTCCAGATATTGCCAAACTTGGCTTGCAGTGTCTCCAGTATGTCTTGATAATTATAAAACAGCTCCCCCTCCGCTATTTTTTCCGTCCGTTTTGCCGCCTCAAAATGAAGCCCATCCTTTGTAAAAAAACTAAGATTGGCACCATGCACTTTTTCCTGTACCACAAAGGTCTCGTTCCACAAACCATGACTTTTGATTTTGTCCAAAAACTCTTCCTGATAGCTGTTTTCTATAGAATTATATTTTTTAAACATGATATTTAGATTTGAGTGTGAAACATATAATTTAATTTGTAATATTAAAATACGTCTTTGGTTTGATAAATACAGATTGTAGATACTGTAATGACTGCTTTACAGGCTGACCGGGAACTCCGTAATGACTGCTTTAGCTGTCAAGTAAATTATTATTTTAATTTGTAATAAATTTAAAAACAATAATTTATAAATATTTTTTTCACTTCACTTGACAGCTAAAGCAGTCATTACAGTATTCG
>CALIZI010000294.1 GCA_938028705.1 uncultured Saprospiraceae bacterium
TCGTACAAGTAGTTCCACCTCAATTAAATAAATTGCAAAGGAAAATCATTCAGTTATTGGGACTTTCTGAGGATTTGTATCTTAAAATTGAACCTGTAAGCAATATTGTAGAATCTGGATAAAATTTAACCGAAAGGGAAGATGAAAATTTTAAAAATTAAATTAGGGCTTTTGAGCCTCTTGGCGATACTCGCCGTTTCAGTATTTTTGACTTCTTGTGAGCAAGATGCACTTGATATTCCCGATGTTGTGGAATCAAATGTAAATGAACTATCCTTTGACCATACCAAGGATTTAGAAATTTTGAGCGAAAATGGACTTAGTAAAGCTACCATTACTGTTTCTTGCAATGATGTATCTTTATTGAACGAAATTAAGCAAGGAGATTTTAAGATTATTCCGATTTTTGAGATACCAGCCGAGGACTTAAATCAATCTAATGATGATAGAACTTCAAATAGTTCCGAAGATACAGAATCTTTTGCTGGAGGAATATCCGTGGGGCTTACTGTAAATAATGTAGAATTGGAAGAAGGTGCAATAGGATATGCACTTGACGTTAAGGAAACTAATTACAGTCGTTCGTTTGGAAGCTGGATGCATTGGAGCTCAAAAGATAATGTCCTGGTAAAAAGATTCTTTGGATGTGTCAGAGCAGAAATCTGGGTAAAACAATCCTGGAACACTGGTTATGCCTATAAACTGAATAGTAATAAGTGTAAAGGGGAGGATACAGTTTACGGTGCTGCAGGTTCTGATCAATTGCAAGTTAAAGTAAGCGGTTCTGCTGCGCATAGGGTTCACTTTTTTTAAAAAAGTGAATAATCTAGCAATACAAGTGGTTTCCAATAGTCAGTCTCTTATCCCATCCTGATTGTTTTTCCATTAAGTTTGAAAAAACATAACAACAAAATAGACAAGGTCGTGAGTATCCCCTCACGACCTTTTTCATTTTAAAAATGTCATCTTGGTGTGTAGGTCGGATATGGGGTAAAGATACGGAATGTGGACGTAAACCGAACATTCTTATTTGGACTGATTGGCTTTTTTTTATAAATTTACCATTACAAAAATCTGATTTATAAATTTTGTATTTGTATAAATAAAATATTATCAAATGGGAGCAACCGGAAGTTTATACCGAATCAAAAAAACAGAATTCGAGCGCATTATTACCGAAAAGAGTTTTTACCAAGAATGTGAAGAAATGGTTGACGTGGATAAGCGTTGGGAAGCCATTATGTATATATTGTCTGGCGGTTCTCTTGGGTCGGAGCCTTTTGTGTGGCTTTTTATGCCGCAAAATAAAATGATTCTTGAGAATAGCAAAGAGTGGGATGAACCATATCGCTATCACAATGAAGAAGACATTAAAATGTACAATCAACATTTAAGCGAAATTTCAGAAGATACTATTTTAGAAAGAGCCAACATCGAAAAAATCAATAAAGGGGCATTAGCTTATCGACAAAGAGAGGTTGACAGAGATTTCATAATTGATGAAATAAAAGCTATCAAGATACTTTTTAAAAATGCTGAAGCCAATGGTGATTTAGTGCTTGGAATGGTGGGATATTAATTTGACAGATTTAACCTCACTTTATCCACCCCTCCAATTCCTCAATCTTTTCCAGTAGCCAGCGTTTATCGATATTGATTTTTTGAGCATTTAATGCTTTCTTGATGCGTTCTAAATTTGCTTTAGTGGCATTTATATTATGGCGAATACGATAAATTTTGATAAGAATTTTAATGAAATTGGTATAGCCTGTTTTATTTGCCGGTAATGATTTATTTTGTTTAAAAAACCTTCCCGCAGAATGAAAAGCTTGCATCGTGTAATCATTATACTCTTTTTCCTTTTCATAAAGACATTTTAAAATCATTATTTTGACACTGACATCATAAGTCCTATTTACATTATCTACTTGAATAAACTTGCTGTGTGCTGTCTCATAGTCTTTTTGATAGAATACTACTGTACCAAGATTAAAATGACAAACACTATTACGAATCTCCTCCCGAATATACGGACGATAACGCTCAATGACATCTATTGCCCAGTCATACTCTTCTACACGACAGCCCATTGTGACTACATTTTTAAGTTTGGCAGCAGGAATAATACCTCCGTCAATAAGCAATTCTTTTTCATCCATTATTTTATACAAATCAAAGGTCTTTCTATTGTATTCTAATCGCCCACGCACAATCTGTCCTGCACAATGATTCGCGGCAGCTGTATAAAAATCGTTCAATACATTAGTCGGCACTATCGACTCATACTGATTCAACAGGCTTAATAAACCGGAATATGCTGCTTCAGATTCAGTTTTCATTAAGTTGATATTAGCCCGATAAAGCATAATCAACGGATTGTCAGCATATTGCGGCAAATCCAATAAGGGTTCAGTTGCGTCCATTGTAGCGAGGTTGTATGTTCTTTCACCCGGAGAATGCTTCATAGAAAGTGCTGTTATATGCATCTCCAATTTATCTAAGGCATAATACATATCTAAGTTTTTCATCAACTCCGGTAAATTATCTTCTTTCATCAATCTCCCACTTTGATGAAAATAATTAAATATATTTTTTTCTACTTTGTATTTTTGACTATAATATTTTGCCCCTTTATTGACCTGTTTATCAAATACCGCTTTATCTTTTTTAATATGTCGATTGAATAATTGATATTGTTTACGTATCAATAATTCCGGGTAGAGCAGGTCCGACTTATGGTCATCATTCTTTTTGATTTGTTGGATAGATAAAAACAACTCCGCCAAACGCATCAATTTATTCAGCTTCTGGCTAAACCAACCCCGTTCATTGTCTTTCAATGTACCTGTTGGAACGGGTAAATGTTCAAAGACTTCACGATAAACCATACATTGTATCTCATCATCAAATGCACTTGATTTTAGTGCATATTTCTTTAATACCTTCAATAGTTTTTCCACCCAACGGTCTGTATTAAAGTATTCGCAGGACAATAATTTTCCTAAGCCCTCCAATTCATTTTCTGAAAAAGTCTTTAAAAGTTCGACGCAGAGTGTAGGTCTTTTTGTGTTCATATTATTTTGTTTTTCTTTTATTTTAATTAAAATATTGATTATTAAATTTTTATAAAACAAAAATAATATAAAATAAACTTATTTTCAAATTATATTATATAAAAAAGTATAAAAATAAGCCTGTACATTTGTACTTATAATGAAGATTTGAACATTTTTTAGGTGCATCATTAAAGGTGATGAGAATAAAAAAGGTTATTTTATATACTTAAATTTAAACATAAATATTTATTTATCAATAAATTACAAAATTAAAATAATAATAAATAAACTTATTTTTATTTTTAAAAGTACATATTTCATTGCAATATATCCTGTAACTTTGTAAAAAAACAATGATTATTTTATTAAACATTCTTAAACCATTAAACATGAAATATTTAAATATTACATTAGGACTTTTCAGCCGATTGGCGATATTTACTGTTTTAGTCTTTTTGACTTCTTGTGAACAAGAAGAAATTAGATTGGACTCAATTACGGAAACAACTAATCAAGTTGTAATAGACAGAGATATAATACCCAAAATTGAGCCATCACAACCAGCAAATGTACAGCTGATAGAGACACTCGGATACACTCCAAAATTGTTGTGTAATCTGACCAAGCCAGGCATGCTTTATGTCAATTTACACAGTACAAAAGGACAGCAGCTACGCACAATCTACGAGGCAGAAGCCACAACAGGACCGCAGCAGATAAACATAGACAAAGGGAATCTACCACGAGGCATTTACTTTGTTCATGTTATTTTCGTATCAACAGACGGTACAGTAACAAATAAGAGCCTCAAATTACTGATTTAAACCAAAATACTTTGAAAAGGCTATACAACTTTCTTTAAACCTCAATATTATAAGGTCGTGACCACCCCTCACGACCTTTTTCATTTTCCCAAAAATAAGCCTCAAAAACCCACAAATCCGTCGTATATTTGTGGATTCAACGAATAACTTAATAAACGCTATAAACCAATAAACTAATCACTCAAATAGAATCATGAGTCGCAGAGGCAATACTACGCGGGAGACAGATTGGATAACCATTTTTTTATATTTGGGCTTGGTGCTGGTGGGCTTTTTGATGGTCTATGCGGTGGGTTATGTGGATGCGCCGGAGATGTTTGATTTCAACTCCAAGCATGGTTCGCATTTGATATGGATGGGTATTGCTTTTGTGGGGGGCATTGCGGCGATTATTATCGACGAGCGGTTTTATCGCGTCTTTGCTTATCCGATTTATGGGCTTGGGATATTGCTATTGGTCTTGGTCTTGTTGTTTGGAAAAGAGATTGCGGGGTCGCGCTCTTGGTTTGAATTGCCCTTTGGGATTGGGCGTTTTCAGCCGTCGGAGTTTGCGAAATTTGCGACCTGCCTGGCACTGGCGGCTTACCTGAGTACGCTGAATATTTCTGTGGTCAAAAATATCCAACATCGTCTCTATGCTTTGGGCATTATTCTATTGCCGATGGGCTTGATTTTATTGCAGGGCGATGCGGGGTCGGCTTTGGTATTTACGGCTTTGTTATTGGTCTTGTTTCGTGCGGGGATGCCGCCCGTTTTGTATATGTTGGGTGTGGTGGTGGCGATACTGTCTGTGATAGCTTTATTGTTTGCACCACTGACGATTTTAGGGATTCTGTTATTGTTTTTTAGCTTGGTATATATCGGAAATCTGAAAGACCGACAAATCTGGTGGCTCTTAGGATTTACAGTATTCACGACGATGACTTATATGAGTTATCAATATGGTGTATTGAAATATATGATTGTACTCAATGGTATGGCTCTCCTATTGTTGAGTGCACTGATGATACAACAAAAAAAGGGGCAATTGGTCACTTTGATAAGTGTGGTTTTGGTGCTGTCTGTTGGTTATACGCTGTCGGTCAATTATGCTTTTAACAACATTCTGCAACCACACCAACAAGACCGTCTCAACGTCTGGCTACGTCCTTCCACGATAGACCCGCTTGGTGCAGGTTATAATCTCGACAAGTCGAAAACCGCCATCAGTGCGGGTGGTCTGACGGGTCGCGGCTTCCTGCAAGGACAAGTCACTCACCTCAAATATGTTCCCGAACAATCCACCGATTTTATCTTCTGTACAGTAGGGGAGGAGCATGGTTTTTTTGGAACGGCAACGCTTATTTTATTATATATTGCCCTGATAATGAGGGTCATACATCTCGGCGAGCGACAGCGGGAAAACTTTACAAAATACTACGCCTACGGCGTAGCGAGCATTTTATTTTTTCACTTTTTTATCAATATCGGTATGACGATGGGAGTCATGCCGATTATCGGAATCCCTTTGCCCTTAATCAGTTATGGTGGGTCGTCGCTACTTTCTTTTACCATCTTAATGGCGGTATTAATCAAATTGGATAGTACACGATTGTCTAGGAATTAGTGGAGAGTGGAGAGTAAAGAGTAGAGAGTCAAAGAGTAGCGAGGACGAATAAATGAATCTATGCTTTATCAGGCTTAAAATTATACTTTTGATTAAAAAAATGTTTCATTGTTGATAGGTAATTATAATTCGGTAGTGCTACACATATAATGCTGTAACCAGGAAGGACACGAAGAACACAGAGGTCGAATAGACGAAGTAAGAAAACTAAGATAGTGTAAGAAATTCATTATTAAATACTTAGAAATACTTTGTGAACTCTGCCGCCTGCCCCGTTGAAGAACGGGGTCTGTTCGACTTTCGTGTCCTTTAAGCTGTTTCCATCGTCTGAATTATTGGCATCGCCGGTTGAAGAACGGGGTCTGTTCGACTTTCGTGTCCTTTGTGTGCTTCGTGGTTCAATAGCATTACATCCACTACACTACCTTATAATTCAACCATGTAGCAATAAAACAATATAACCATAAAACAATTTATGCTAAAAACAATTGCACAAATTATCTCATATCTATTTCATCCTTTGCTGATGTTGACCTATGGTTTGTTGTTTATGGTATGGATTAATCCATACCAATTCGGCGGGGCATCGGGCAATGATATGATGGTGTATATGATTGGGAGTATCGTGGGGATTAGTTTCTTTTTTCCGGTCTTTTCGGTGCTGCTGATGCGTGGTTTGGGTATGATTAACAGCTTTCAAATGAAAGAGCGTGAGGAGCGCATTATTCCTTATGTCTCAACGGGTATTTTTTACCTTTGGCTCTCTGTCAATATTTATAATACCTCCATTTTCCCTCATGCTTTTGAGGTTTTTGCAATAGGAGCTACGATAGCTTTATTTATTGCTTTTTTTATAAATAATTTTACAAAAATAAGTATGCACACCGTAGGCATCGGCGGATTTTTGGCTATGGTTATTATTACGATAATGAGTACCGTTTCGCCTTTATACGACCTTAGAATGATTGTCTTGGGCGTGATAGTATTAGCCGGATTGGTGGGAACGGCAAGGCTTATCCTTCATGCTCACGTGCCGCGAGATATTTACGGTGGCTACCTCGTTGGTTTTGCCGCTCAATTTATTGCACTGAGTGTTTTATAGTGTTGTGATGTTATCGTGTTATCGTTACAATAACACAATAACACAATAACACCGTAACACCTTAACACCTTAACACAATAACACTGTAACACCGTAACACGCTAATGAAAAAACTCAAACGACTGCTCAAACGTTTTTTCCTACTCATTATACTCATCGTAGTAGTCGTATTGGCGTATCATACCATTACTTTTAGTTCCCAACAAATTAAGGTAGAGCAAGTGCCGGAGATAGAGGTGAGTGATAAGGTCGTCGGGCGATTGGCGCAAGCGATACAAATTCCGACCATTTCATACCCTACACATATTGATACTGCGGCTTTTGTCCGATTCAATGAGTATCTGGATAATAATTTTGAGGTCATCAACAGCCAACTCGAAAAAACGACCATCAATGAATACAGCCATATTTATAAATGGCAAGGCAAAAACACGCTACTCAAACCCATTCTTTTTATGGCGCATATTGATGTAGTGCCGATTGAAGCGGAGAGTCGTGGCGAGTGGACGACCGACCCTTTTAGCGGAAAGGTGTTGGACGACTACCTCTACGGACGCGGCTCGATTGACGACAAACTTTGTCTCGTCGGCGCACTCGAAGCGATTGACATGTTGATACAAGAAGGCTATCGCCCTGAGCGGACGGTTTACCTTGCCTTCGGACACGATGAGGAAGTATCGGGCTATAATGGCGCAACGACTATCGCCAACTATTTCAAGCAAAAATATATTAAATTTGAGTATATACTCGACGAAGGCAGTCTGGTGACTGAAGGTAATATGCCCGGTCTCAACCGTCCTTTGGGTTTGATTGGTATTGCGGAAAAAGGTTATGTGACACTCACGCTTACTGCCCGCACACATGGCGGACATTCTTCCATGCCGCCTGCACAGACGACTATCGGTGTATTGAGTAAAGCTATTACAACACTCGAAGCCGAACCTATGCCCGCCACTTTTAAAGGACCTACCCGATTGATGTTTGATTATGCCGGACCGGAAACGAATATCCCGATGCGCGTGGTGCTGGCGAATCGTTGGTTATTTGGAAAAATATTAAAAAAACAATTAAGTGAAAAATCGACGGCTAACGCCCTCATTCGCACCACAACCGCAGCCACCATGATTGACGGTGGCGTGAAAGAGAATGTACTTCCTACTCATGCTTCTGCCAAAATTAATTTTCGCATTCACCCGCAAAATACCATTGAAGATGTGGCGAATTATGTTAAAAAGACGATAAATGACGATAGAATCAGGATAGATATTGACCAGAAAGGACAAAACCCGTCTAAAATTTCAGACCATAAAGCCTTTGGTTTTCAAGTAATTCAACGAACTTTGCAGGAAACTTTCGAGGATGCAGTGGTTGCGCCTTCATTGGTGGTGGCAGCTACGGACAGCCGACACTTCGTTGATCTTGCGGACAATACCTATCGCTTTATGCCCGTCATCCTCAATAATGAAGAACTTAAAGGTTTTCATGGTGTTAATGAGCGTATTTCGATTGACAATTATAAACAAGCCATTCGCTTTTATTATCGCTTGATTCGGAATAGTTGTCAATGATTTTTAATGGTTAATGGTTAATGATTAATGATGAGTGCAACACACATTAGTGACATTTGTAATACAGGAAGCCTTACAAAGATTTATTGAGAACTCCGTAATGACTGCTTTAGCTGTCAAGTGGTGTTCAAAAAATATACATAAATAACTGTTTTTAAATCTTTTGTAAAGAAAAAGTTACTTGACAGCTAAAG
>CALIZI010000295.1 GCA_938028705.1 uncultured Saprospiraceae bacterium
AGTGCGAAATTATCGGCAAGTATCTCGTCGGGGTGAATGACGTAACCTGTATTGGGTCCGATTTGACGGTGAAAATCAGCTTGAAAATAATCGGGCAAGGTGCTTGTAGCGTCAGGTTGTATTTTTATTTTTAAAATATTATTTTCTTTTTTTAATTCAAATAATTCAAACTGCGTATAAGCGAAAAAGCTGCGTTTTTCGGTGGTGAGTTTCGGGAATTTAGCGTACAATATGGGAATGACTTGTGTAGTTTCATTATCACTTGAAAGCGTCATAATGTATTGATAATCAATGCCATCAGGATTGAGCAATATACGTTGGTCGAGTGCTTCGGGAACTTGGATATTATCTACTTTTTCAAAACCAATAAGACGATAGAGTGCTTCTCTTTTATCAAGATTATACCGCGAATAGATGTGAAAAATCTCATGTAGTATGGTCTCTAAAAATCCTTTCGGGTCTTTATTCTCATTCAATACATGTTGTGGTATGATAATGCAATTTTCCCGCGTATAATAGGTAAATTTCCCGTAATGATTGGCTTTGGTTTTTATCAATTTAATGTCCTGTGGGAAAATATCGGGCGAAATATTATCACATAATTCCTGCGCTTTGGTCATGGCATCCTGTACAAATTGGATGTCATTTTTGCTAAAATAACTCACCTCTGTTTTCAAAAAATCTTTATACGTCTGTACCTGAGTTTGCCGATTACCGGAGAGGATTTCAGCCATTTGAATCTCCATATCCAACGTCTGAATTTGCTCAAAAAAGCCTTCCATATTGTCCTGTACAATGGCTTTAGCTGCCGCTGTACTATCCAATAAATGTACAGCGACATTCGGAAGTTTGACAGACGAATAAATGATTTTTTGACAAGAGTTTTCTGTTATTTTACATTGAGTAAAAAGAGTGATGCAGAGTAAAAGTAATAGATTTGATGCTTGCTTCATGATTGTTGATTAGTGAATTGGTAGATTAGTGAATCAGTTAATCAGAATATTCATATTAGCCTGATTAATCAATTAACCGATTCACTAATTTACCCTCACTTCGGATGATACCGCTTAATTGCTTTTTTATATATTAATTCTTTATTTAATTCAATATTTTTCACTTTTTTATTGACCAATAATTCCATTTGGTCGGCATAATGTGGACTTTCGGGTTTCCAGCTATTCCCAAAAAGATTGACCGTTTTGAAAGATTCCAAGCCTTCCTCACCGTATTGTGCATACATAATAAAGGTGTCGCCATGTTTCATTTTTACCTTGCCTTTTTTGTACTTTTTTACATGACAATTAGCAAGCGTTTGCGGACTTCCATACATAGGCATTTCAATATCACCACGTACTATTTTTTGTACTTCTCCGAGTGGTACTTCGAGTGTGCCGTAATGTTTCAATAAGAATTTTTTAGCAAATCGCGCTCCTTCTATATAGGTTTCTTCCGGTAATACATTATCATATAAAGCAAAATTTTTAAATAAAAAATTGCTAATGTGCATACTAATTAAAATAATGATAGTTGCCTGTTCATTTTCAATATTCATCCGCCTGTCCCACTTGTCCATGACGGCTTTTACATCTTGCAAATCCTTCTGTCTTCCGATGATGTCGGGCATGTCATTGAGGTTCATGGCATTTCTGAAATTGAGGTTGGTAGAATGATAAGATACATCATCGCGCATAGCTTTGATGTCCTCAAAAGAGACCTTATCATGTTGTTCAATAAGTTCTTTATATCGTTTCGAGCGCAATGTATTACTTGTTGTAAGTCCGTAAGTTGCAGGATAGTCTTTAGCGTTAGGGTTTTCATCCGGTGCGGTACAATCCAAAGGCGTACTGTTGGAATCAAAGACATAACCCGCCTGCGGATTAATGACATGTGGATTGCTGCGTGCGGGCATGATTTTATCGTAACTCCACAGCGTAGCGGAGGTGTCACCAGGTACTATATCGAGCCATTCGTAGGCAGGATTTCGCACAGGTATAGAGGCATTATTATGATGAAAAATATTACCTTCTTTATCAGCATAAGTAATCGTTTGAGTGGGGATGCCCTGCATCTCTATCGCTGCCCAAAACTCTTCCATATTTTCTGCAAGTGCCATTCGGTACCATTGTTCGGCAGTACGTATATTAAAAAAAGCATTATTGCGAAAAGCGTAAAAGCCGTCTTTGTTTTTTGCAGTCGGTCCGTAAATACTCGTATAATATTTTTTACGAATCGGCAGGATAATCGGTCCTATTTTGACCTTAAATTTGGCAACATGTTTTTCCAATTCAAGCCACTCGCCATCAAAACGATACAAGCCTTTTTTATGGGGGTGCATGGTCAATTTAAACACATCTGAATAATCGTCATAATTAGTTGTATGTGTCCAACCCAGATTTCTGTTGCTGCCAATAAAAGGCGTGATACCGCCACCCACAAAGGTAGCACCATAGACATTTAAGCCTTCCTCTGTCGTAATACCGACTTCCCAAAAACTCGCCGGACCGTCAATTGGTTGGTGAGGATTGGCAACAAGGTAAGTCTTGCCGTCGGTAGTTTTTCGTGGGCTGTATGCCATAGCATTTGAGCCGGCACCCTGAAGTCTGCCGAGGGTCTCGTACAACTCCATTTGGTTTTGAAGGACTTTGGCAATATCCATAACCGTATGATTATTCACCAAAAAATTGAGCAAATAAATTTGAAGTGCCTCTTGCTTAGTGATATTGTCCATTCCTTTAATGCGCTGTTCTTCAGGATGCAGTTCTACATAACGATTGACCGCCTGTACATAAGCCTCCAACATTGCATCATACTCCGGGCTGACATCTTTATCGTAGCGTTCGGCTACAAATTCTCTGATTTGAAACATTTGCAGAATGTAATCTATCGCAGCACCATCCACACCAAGCAAAACGCCCGCCCTGCCTCGCGCAGCCGCAAAAGCCTCTTGCATGACCGGATAATTATCTTCGCATTGCGCCCAAGCGACACCGTAGGCAGCTTCCGCATTGGTTTTTGCAAAAATATGTGGGATACCAAAACTATCTCTGACAATTTCAATGTTTTCAGGATTAATTTGAGCAAAAATAAAAGAGTGGGTGATGATACAAGCAAATAATAAAAAAGTACGAATCATAATTTGTGTTGAAGTGTTGTTGTGTTGTTGTGTTGTAGTGTTGTTGTGTTGTAGTGTTGTTGTGTTGTAGTGTTGTTGTGTTTTAATTAATTTATAAAATATTGATTAATAATTTTTAATATAATTAATTCATTACGAATAGTAATATTTATAATGCGATAATTCTGTTAATCATTAATCATTAACCATTAACCATTAACTATTAATCATTAATCATTAACTATTAATCATTAACCATTAACCATTAACCATTAACCATTAAGGTACAATGATGCGGAGGGCTTTTTCTAATAAAGTAAATTCAACGGGAGTGCCGCCTAAAAATTCGCCATCTACTTCGAGCAAAATAGCTTGGTTTTCCAGTGCTTCTACGCGAATGGATTTGGCATGGTACAAATCAACTTTCGGGTGGTCGCCACATTTTCCATTATAAAATTTGGGAACGGCTTTGAGTACCTCCATAGTCGAAAAATTACGGGCAAGGGTAAGTGCAAATTGCCCATCATCGCAGACTGCATGAGGAACAAATTGCATTCCACCACCAGAGTATTTGCAGATGCCTACATTGACGAGGTAATAATTATCTTCATCTATTTTATCATCAAAACACACCTTACCTCGCGGTGGCTCAAAACTCCGCAAACAACTCATCACCAAGTATAAATACATGATTTGATTACTGGTAAAACCTTGTCTATCCTCAGAGGCTTTTGCCACCACAGCATCGTAAGCCATACCTGCTACATTCATAAAATATCGTCGTCCTTGCTGTCCGTTGGTCAGGTAAGTCACCAAGCCAATATCCTGATATGAGGTCTTTCCCTGTTTGATGATGTCCACCACTTTCTGCGTATTTTTCGGTATTTTGTGAGTCTTAATCCAGTCATTGCCCGTACCTACCGGAACAATCGTATAAGTAATCTCACTCGATGCCACCACCTGCTGTTTCATAATACCATTCATCACCTCATTATTCGTGCCATCCCCGCCTACCGCAATGATTTTACGATAGCCCTCACGCACAGCATTACGTGCAATGACCGCCGCATGTCCGCGACGCACAGAAAAACTGTGGTCAAATTCAATTCCGGCTTCTGTTAGTAGCCGATTGATACTTGCCCATTTCTTTTTTCCCTGACCATTGCCCGCAGCCGGATTGATAATCACCTGCCATCGGTTGAGCATATTCATACCAACAAAAGTATGTTTTTAGTATCTAAAATTTTAATGAATAAGTCAAATTTCAAAAAACAAATTCCAAATTCCAAATCACGAAACTCCATTAAAATATACTGTTTGCTTCGGGTACGATTCGTTTTGTACCCACAATATTCTTGATTGTAAATATTTTACGAATTTTAAATTAACTTGATAATAATATATTTTATAAATAACAATGTACGTGTATTTAGGGTAGGATATTTTTCCGAATTTGGGCTAAAACTCGTCTGACATTTAAACTTTATCGAAAAATATGAGATTATCGGTAGATTTTGAAAATGTCTGACGAGTTTTAGCCCAAATTCAAACCCAATGCAGTCCATTATTGAATAAAAATTAGGTACAAAAACGAATCGCCTCGTTTGCTTGAATTGGAATTTGATTTTTATTATTTGGAATTTATCGTATAAGGGTATGATTACCAAAGAAGTGACTTAAAAGGTAGAAGAAGTTTGGTCAATTGAAATGGATAAAAAAATGGATTTTTTCACCAAATCACCAAATAGCGTTGTACCTTTGCAAAAGAACATTTCAAAAACTTAATTTATGAAATATATTATACTTCTTTTGCCCATTATCATGTTGTTATGTGCCTGCGACGGCTTTACAACTACCAATACGAAGAATCCGAAACCTCCGACAACAAAAGACCCCATTACGACAGAAAATATAAATAATCCGGTTTCTAAATCACTCCTACAAATGCGCCAAAAAGAACAAGAACTGCAAACCAAAATAGATGAGGCTTCCGACCTGCATGGCGACGAACAGGCTTTGTTTGAACTCGACGAAGCACAGCAGAAAATGCGAACCCAACACCTCAAAGAATTAGAAAAAATAATAGCCACAAATGGTTGGGTCAGTAGCAAAAAGTATGGTAAAACTGCCTGTGCACAAGCTCTTAGTATGCTCAAATATGCCCCCGGCGAACAAGTCGAAAGTCATCTTGAAAAATTACTCGAAGCTGCCAAAAGCGGTGAAGCCAATCCTGCTGATGTAGCTTATCTGCACGATAAAGCATTGATGCACCAAGGCAAAAAACAACGCTATGGCACCCAAATCGCTTTTAATCCCGATAAAGGGATGAATGATGTCTATCCTATTGAAGATCAGGCAAATGTAAATAAAAGACGAGCGCAGGTAGGGCTTGAACCCATTGAAGTGGCTTTGAAGAAGAAGGGAATTAAATATTAATCATTAAAACTTAATCTGACGAAGTACCGTATTGGACTTTGGACAAAATGGGAATTGGGAAATTCGGTTTAAATCTGTAACTTATTGATAATCAGCTAAATGAATTTTATCATTAAAATAAAACATGTAATTAATTGTTTTTTGTAAAAATCTAAAAAAGAGGAGGTTACCTAATTTCCTTTATCCAAAGTCTAATACCGTAAAAGATTTTGAAAAGGTAAATACTTATCCTCACATTTGAAGTGAGTACATAGATACGTAAAATGTACATATAAGTATGGTGTAAAAAATCGACAAAACGTGAAGCAAATTATTTTTAATAATTTTATTTTTATTATTAATATTTTTATAAAATAATTTATTTAAAATATTAAAAAAAAACTATTTAAATACTATTTTTATAATAAAAAAAATCACGTTATTTCGATTCAAATAGATACATACAGCATGGCATATTTTACTCGTCTAATGTCTTACCTTCAAATTTGTGAAAATTGTACAAGCAGCTTTTAGTCATTTTTTAATGTCTAATAAACAAAAATAGAATAAGAGGCTATCCGTCTAACTTTACCAAACACCGGTAGTCGGTAATTTACAAATCCCGTATAGCTCGGGAGTCATTCAATGAATTGTAAAATACTATGAACTATGAACCGACAACTATGAACTGATAGCCGAATAAGATGCGATAAAAATTCATCGTTTATCAATCATCACCATTACATACATGCGAAACTTACGAATACACACATTTAGTATTTTATTATTTTTAATCCTGTTTATTGTATTATCACCTACACATCTGAGTGCCTGTGACAATACACCTACCCAAACTGCCGGAAATATCGAATACGCCGGAGATGGTTTATATACCATTGATATTCAGAATTGTATCGGGGATGCAGGGTCGAGAGACGGTTTTTCGATAGGAGTGTCTGACCTCAATATTGTCGGGTATTCACCCACTACAATTGAGAATATTGTCAACGGAAAAACAGCCACAGGTTCTTTTGCAGGGCAGTCGGTCAATTACGAATATATAGGTGCGGGCTACTTCGTGGATCCGGGAGACAATAGTTGTTTTTGGACGACTATCACTGTTGACGGATTTCCGGCAGAATCACAAATTACGCTTACGGGAGTCAATTCGCCCGGCAATTGTACCGAATTTCAAGGTGATACACAGACCACGCCCGTTATCCTTGTACCCAATTGCGGCGAAATGTTTTATGATACCGGAGGACCGGACGAAGGCTATGGCAATAGCGAGAATTATTCTTTAGTCATCTGTGGTGGCGGAGGTCCTGTGGTCATTACATTTTCGGAATTTCTGCTTGCTGCCGACGGAGATGTCATGACCATATATGACAATGACGGAACAAGCGGTTCGTCTGAGTCTTATACGATAGGAACTTCTCCCGGCACCGTCACTTCTACCAATCCGAGCAACTGCCTGACGGTAGCTTTTGAGTCTAATGCCTACGGCGTATTAGCTCCGGGATGGGCAGCGGAAATCACTTGTCTTGCACCATGCCCCAGCGACTTGAATGTAGAAACAACGGGTATCGAAGCCACTTGTCTCAATACAGGCGATGGTGAAGTCGCCACAACGGTTTCGGGGGGGGCGATTCCTTACACATTTGCTTGGAATACAGGTGCCACTGCCGATAAGATTCAGGGAGTTGATGCGGGCATGTATATCGTCACCGTCACCGACCAAAACGGCTGTACGGCTATGGACACAACGATGCTTACTGTTGCTTCCACGATTGATATGTTCGTATCGGGTACCTTGGTGGAGTGCGGTACAACTAATGGCAGTGCATCGGTCTCGGTGGCAGGCGGCGGACAGCCACCGTACAGCTACCTTTGGAGTACGGGTAGTGCGGCTACCACGATTACCGGCTTGGGAACGGGGGAATATATCATTACGGTCACAGATGCGGATGGGTGTGCGGGTACAGCCGCCGTTACTCTGATGAATGACACTGACCTGTCGGTGGACGTAGCTGTATTGGATTGGGTGACTTGTTTCGGGTACAACGATGGAGAAGCTGCTGCAAATGCGAGTGGTGGTGTGGGGTCATATACCTATGCGTGGGAGAGTAACGAAACTACTTATATTGCAACACAATTGGGAGCCGGAGAACAGGTGGTTACGGTAACGGATGCCGAGAATTGTATGGTCACGGATTCATTTACGATTCAGGCACCGGAGATTATTACTGCCGAAACAGGGTCTGCACCTGCTTCCTGCTTTGAGGGCAACGATGGTGTAGCTTGGGTCATACCCGAAGGCGGTATTGACAATTTTAATTATTCATGGTCAAACGGTGCGACCGGTAATGCTGTTTCAGAACTTCCCGCAGGCACATATATTGCCAGCGTAACAGATAATGACGGTTGTCTGGCAACTTATGAGGTGGAAGTTGCTCAACCACTTTCGCCTGTTACATTAGATTTTGATACGCTAGATCCCTCTTGCGGAGGCTATACCGACGGTACAGCTAGCGTCAATGCACAAGGCGGTACGCCCGGATATGAATTTGTATGGAGCAATGGCAGTACCTCGGCAGCCGTTGATGATTTGAATGTAGGTACACACACCGTAACGGTCACAGACGCAGCAGGTTGTGCCACCATTGACAGCATTATGCTCAGTGAACCCGTGCCGATTACCTTTTCCGTTAGTACAGAAGATGTAATATGTTTTGGTGATGACGACGGGGCTGTTATGATTGAAAATGTAGCAGGCGGTAGCGGACAGACCTATACGTATTCTATGGACGGTGACAACTTTGGGAGTAGCCCTTCTTTCATTCGCTTGGAAGCGGGTACTTATGAAGTATATGTACAAGATGACAGAGGATGTGTCAGTACCCAATCGGTGACTATCAATTCATTGTCCGAACTTATCATAGATGCGGGTGAAGATATTGAATTGGAATATGGTGATTCTGTTGTACTTCAACCCTCAATTGACCTGCCCAACTATGAGTACCAATGGACGACCTATTCGCCCGACGGCACATTGAGTTGTACTGATTGCCCCAATCCTCAAGTCAATACCTTATATGATATTACCTACACACTTCAAATTACCGATGCAAACGGCTGTACGGCTACCGACGATATTCGTATTTATATCAATCAATTCCAGCGGGTCTATATCCCCAATGCCTTCACGCCCAATGACGATATGAATAATGATGTCTTTATGATTCATGGCGGAAAAGGCGCACAATCTGCCGATATTAAGGTATTTGACCGTTGGGGAGAGTTGGTATATAGAGAACCCAATGCCGAATTTAATAATCCCGAATTTGGCTGGGATGGTACACACAACGGTACGGTTTGTCCGGCGGGTGTGTATGTGTATCTGGTTGATGTCACCTTCAATACTGGAGAAATATTGCCTTATAAAGGACAGTTGACTTTGATACGATAGTGATTCGTGATTCGTTAAATTGTAGTTTTGAAAATTGGCACTACGGTAAAAAGTGTGGGTCGGTTAAATTCTCTTTCATATTTAACTTCGGAATTGACCTAAAAGCTATAAGGTTTCCGAAAACCTTATAGCTTTGATAGCCGGACTTTACGCTTACCCATACTTTTCACCG
>CALIZI010000296.1 GCA_938028705.1 uncultured Saprospiraceae bacterium
ATGTAGGAAATCAGGTGGAATGTGAAGCACACGCAAATCCTATAAGGTTTTCGAAAACCTTATAGGATTGATTACCAGCACTTTACTTCAATTTGAATTGAAAATCAACCTGCGTTCCACCTGATTTCCTACATGAGCCAAAATATTATATTAAAAGTACACTTGACAGCTAAAGCAGTCATTACAGTACCTATAATCTGTATTTATCAAACCAAAGAGGCATTTTAATATTACAAATCCACTTATGTGTGTCACATTCAAGTAAGTCCATTGAAATATCTAAATAATCTTTTGCATATTTGTGTTATTATATACGTTAAATGAGATTTCGGTGTTTTTAGTATGCGAATTACCGGTTTCCCCTCCATTATTGGACAACCTGTTCAACTGATTCCTTCCCTTCGGCTTCCTGCTTGATGTGACTCAGTACCCGTTGGTGGATGCGATGAATGATAAAATTCGACCAGTTTTTCCAGTACCATTCCGGCTGAATATCTATTTTATAGTAAGTCGTTCCCTCCAGTTGCGTTGTATTTTCGTTGATTGCCTTTAATGCAAATTGCCCTTTATACGATTGAAAATAACCGTCCAAATGTGGCGGATGTATTTCCCAAAACGGATTCCATTCATTCATGGGAATTGGCTGTTCTACGACATCAAATTGCAATAAAGTAGGTGCTTCCCAAGTCGTAATCGGTTCTACAAAACTGCCCGTTGTAAAATTGCAATAGCGCACTGCTCCCACGCCTTCGCCTTCGATAGTCGCATCGGTAGGATAAGAAATACCCGTCTTGAAAATCCAGTCCTCAGGCTCATCAATTTTATGAAAGGTCACCACATTTTCCCAGACCTTTTCGATAGGGGCATGGACAGTGATTTGTGTTTTGACGGGGATGAGTGTCGTTGCTTCATTCGCATAATCAAAACCCATAAAACCTGCGGCACTCAATAGCAATAACATAGTAGAATCAATCGGAGTTACAGGACTTTTACTGCGATGAACACGATAGGCAACGTAAGCCCCCAAAGCCTCAAGCGCAATCAATATCGGGCTTGCCATGATGATACAAATCATACCTTCCATAGCAAATACCAACAGGCACACAACAGCGGCAGCAAGTGTACTAAAGCCTAACCCAAAGCAGTCTTTTAGGGATAAATCCGTATAGTATCCGCTAATGAAGGGCGGCAAAAATCCAATCAAAAAAGGAATCAGAATAAATACCGTCCAGCCGTATTCGCCGAAAATTTGTATGGATAAAACACCCATTAAAAAGATAATAACGAGTGTGATAAGTGCAGAAATTAGTTTGATGTGTTTTTTCATGTTTACGTTTTTTAGTTCTTTGTTCGTAGTGTTGTAGTTCGTAGTTGTACGTTACTTAGAACAAAGAACGACAACACTAAGAACTACGAAAGTTAAAATTCTAAATCCCAGAAAGAAGGTGTGCGATAGGTTGCGTCTTTATAAGTGAGATAAGCATACCAGATTATCAAAGGCAAGCATAGCAAGACAATATAATCACCCATAAAAGTACCTTCAAGAAATAAACAAGCAACTCCATAAGTCACCATAGCCAGTAGGTAATAGGCTCTTGCTTTGTTTTGATAAATAAATACGAACAACAACGCACTAAATAATTGCCACATCATTAATAATGGGAAACAGTAAAAGAATGCAATCAAGGATGTTCCCCATGATAGTGGTATCATCACAATGGAAAAGACAGCTAATATTCCAAATAAAATATGTACGCCGCAATCAAATTTTAAAAATTTTCGTGAAAGTGTCATATATGTATTTTTTTGTTTTTAAAAAATTCATTAAAAATAAGTGGACATTGTCGGTATTTTGTTTCGCTTGGTATTCATTAATATTTGCAATGTATAAATTATTTTCAATATTTTCAATATTTTCTGAAAATTTTAAAAATTATTTTTATTTTCTTACTTTTATAAATATTTAACCTGTCCAAACATCAATATTATTTCGAAAGACAAGCATAAAAAGACAATATAATCACCTATCAAAGTACCTTCAAGAAGTAAACAAGCAACTCCATAATCACCATAGCCAATAGGTAGTAAGCTCTCGCTTTGTTTTGATAAATAAATACGAACAACAACACACTAAATAGTTGCCACATCATTAATAGTGGGAAGCAGTAAAATAATATAATTAAGGATGTTCCCAGCGATGGTAGTATCATTATAATGGAAAAAGCAGCTAATATGCCAAATAAAACATGTACGCCGCGATCAAATTTTAAAAATTTTCGCGAAAGTGCCATATATGTATTTTTTTGTTTTTTAAAAATTATTAAAAATCAGTGGATATTCGGTATTGATTAATAATTACAAGATACAAACTATTTTCAATATTTTCAATATTTTCTGAAAATTTTAAATTATTTTTTTACCCTTATAAATATTTGACCTGTCCGAACATCAATATTATTTCGTATTTTTGTATCATTAAGATGTTATGTAGAGGTACTAAAATGAAGAGCTATGACGTTGATAATTTTGCATATTAGGAACGAATTACGAATCACTATACCAACATGAATAAATTATTTTTTATACTTATATCAATATTATTGACTGTATCTGCCCTTGCACAAAGCAAACAACAAGTCCGCGAAGGCAACCGCGACTACAAAGAAGGTGATTTTGAACGTGCGGAAGAACAATATCGTCGGGCTATACAGGAAGACCCGGCATCACTAAGAGGAACGTATAATCTTGGCAATGCGATTTACGAACAAGGCAGATATGACGAGGCGGTGAAGCATTACAGTTCGGCAGAGGCTATCGCCAAAGATGACAAAACGAAAGCCAAAGCCCTCTACAATCTTGGCAATGCCTACCTCGCCCAACAAAACCTCGAAGAAAGTGTCAATGCTTATAAGCAATCGCTCAAACTCGACCCGAAAGATATGGCAACTAAGTACAACCTCGCCTATGCACTCCAACAAATGAAAATGCAGCAACAACAGCAACAGCAAGAACAACAGCAGCAACAGCAACAAGGTGAAAAAAGCGAAGAAGAACAAGAGCAACAGCAGCAGCAAGAACAACAGCAACAAGAAGAGCAACAGCAGCAAGACCAAAGTTCGGAAGGAGAAGGAGAGGAACAAGAAGAGCAGAAACCGGAAGAAGAAAACGAACAACCTCAACCGCAAGATATGAGCAAAGAGGAAGCCATGAAGATTTTGGAAATTATGGAAAATGAAGACCAAAAAGTACAGGAAAAACTACGCAAAGGAGAGATAAAACAAAGCAAATCAGATAAAGACTGGTAAAAACTCAAATTCCAAAAACCAAATCTCAAATTCCAAGGTTTTTGTTATTTGATTTTTGGAATTTGTTATTTGGAATTTGGTGCTTTACTACTCATTACCATGTTTATAATGTCCGGTCAATTTAGCGAGTTTGAGTTGTAGGCTTTGCTCGTCTGCGTTGTCGGCTAAATGTAGGAATTTTGTGGCAGGTTTTCCGCTAATGATTTTGATTTGTTTATTGTCGCGGTAAATGATGAGTTTATTATTTTTGGTGACTTTATACGTAAACGGACGGCTGACCAGTCGTTGGCGTTCGTCGATTGGTTTGTTGGTTTCGCCTGATATTTTAGCAAAAACGCTCGTTTTAATACCTTCCCATTCAGCTTTGAGAATGCTGTAATAAACGCTGTCGCGTCGGTATCCGTCATTCATCAGGAAGTGGCTGCGAAGTGTGCCTTCATAGGTCGCGCCGATAGCTTCAATAGCTCGTCGCGACTGTTCGTTGCGGCTATCTGTCTTCAATTCTACCCGTTCACAAGCCAGCACTTCAAAGGCATATTGTAGCATCAAAAATTTATTATGTCGATTCAATCCCGTTCTTTGTCGGTCTATGGCAAGCCATGTCCAACCGATTTCAAGGCGTTGATTGGCAGCCGAAATATTACCATAACTCGTACTACCTGCATACTCACCCACCGCTTTGTCGTATATCACAAAAGGGTATCTGACTTGCTCATTGCGTTGCGCTATTGCTGCCTCAAAATAGGCTTTCAAGGCTTCCTCTGTACCAAATAAAGACGGCGAATAACGCAATAAATCAGGATGTTTTTCGGCAATGGGCAACAGTGAATCAAGGTGTCGCCAGTCTAGCGGTTCGAGTCTTGTTCTGTCGTCTTCCAAGATAATTTTATCGTTGCAATTGAAGTTCATTTTGAAATATTTTGATTTGTTGGTTAATGTGAAACTACCTCGCGTACTAACTGCGGACAGCGGACTGACCAACCGCCGACCAATATTATTCTTTAAAATCCCCCGTAATATCGTCGGCAGCAATTTCTCCGGTGACTTGCTTTATCTTCCAACGGGTAAATTCGAGATTAGAGGTAAAACCATAGCCGTAAATAATTTGGTCGGCAGTGGTCATTTTGACAAATTCTTCAGAATACACCTTTTTTTCCTTCTCATCCCAAGTGAGTTCTTCGGCTTCCAAACGCTCGCCTTTTTCATTCCACACCACCACACTATCTTTCATAAATATTTTGCTATCATTGATATAGTGCATCGCATAATTGGCAGACAGATTGCTGACCACTCTTTTTCTTTCATCAAAAAAATCGACCACAAAACCTTCAGGAAATTCGCGGCGCGGTTCTTTTTTATCTAAGTGATTGAGCATCGTGTAGGCTTGTATCCGTACCCGCACTATCGCCGAATCGCTGTACAAAATCTCCACATCCCGCGCCCGTTCTATGGCACGTTCTTCCTGCGAAATAACGCGCTGTACTTCCGCCATGTCATTCTCACAGGCGGTGAGGCAGAGCATTAGGAAGACTAAGCAAAACACAAAACTGGAGAGGTAAGCAGGGGCTTGAATGATTTGGTGTTTCTTGTGCTTTTTTATGTGTTGTGTATTTTTCATTTTTATAAAATAATGACAAGTTTATCCAAACGACAAAAGTAGTTGACACTTTTCGAATCTGATTTTTAGCTAATTATAAATTTGAGTACCCTACCCACGTTTAGCAAACTTGAAAAGTTTACCAAACGGCTTACTTATATTTTGTGTAAAATTAATATCGTATAAAGTGTCAATCAATCAGATAAACTTGTCAAAATAATTCAAATTTCCTCAAAACTATCTCCCTGCAACCAACCCTGCTCGCCATTGGGCAAGCGAACTTTATGCCATTCACCGATTTGGTCGAGCAGACTGACTTTTGTGCCTTCGTGTAGCTCTAGAATGTCGGGGCTATCTGCATCGGCGGCATCCCTAAGCGCAACCTCTTTAGCGAGGATGATGGCTTTGTTGCTATTGTGCTGACCGGCGGTGCGTTGGGCAGCGAGCATAAAGGTCGTAGCAAATAAAATCAAGCTCACTACTCCGGTCAGAAAACCACGTTTTTTGTGTTCGCGCAGACTTGCCAACAACCAAACCGAGAAGCCCGCCAAAGCCAACCACAACATCAGTATTGTCAATCCCGACCATGCTCCGGCAGATAATCCGTTTTGCAAACTGCGCCACCAACGGGTCAGAAAAAATGGTGGCAAAGGCTGAATAATATCCACTGTACGCGCCTGTGCAATAGCAAGATTGGTCTGCGTATCAGCATCGCGCGGACGAAGCAATAAAGTACGCTCGTAATTCAAAATCGCCTTGCCGAGATTGTTGGTTTTGAAGTAGGCATTGGCGAGATTGTAATAGAGTTCGGGCGCATGTTTGCCTTCGTTTAATACCTGCTCGTATTGCTCAATGGCAAAGCTGTAATTGCCTTTTTCGTAAGCCATATTGCCCGCCTCAAATTCAGCTTGTGAGAAGGCGAGGAATGGGGACATCAGCAAAAGACAACATGTAAAATACTTCATTAGCCCGTAAGCAAAAGCTGTATTTTTATGTATTTTTATTATTAAAATATTTTCTAAATAATTCATTTTTAATACAAACGGAATTATAATAAAAATATTATTTTTAATAATTTTTAAATATATTTTTTATTAAAAATAAATTAATTATAAAATTCATTTAAATCAATTAATTTCATAATACTATATTTAATTTTCATTTAATATATTCAGTATCTACTTTTAAATTTGGTCTAAAACTCGTCTGACATTTTCAAAATTCACCGAAGTTCTATTTTTCCGACATAATTTAAATGTCTGACGAGTTTTAGACCAAATTCGGGAAAATATCTCATTTTAAACATAAATATATTTTATAAACATAATATTATCAAACCGTAAAGTCATTCATCGTTCATCATCTGCCGTTAGCCCTCATCGTCCACCGTCATTCCGGTTTCAATGTTGGTAATAACTGCGGTGGCTTCATCGTAAGTTTTTTGCATGTCTGCGGCATTGTCCATACCTGCAAAAAGTGCCATTTCGCAAGTATTGAGCAAATCGACGAAGCGTTTTGTATCGGCTTCGGCGACTTGTTGAGTGCTTAGTTTTTCGCGTACATTTTCTTTCGTCAATTCCGAGAGTGGGATATTGAGTTTGTCACCTACATAGCCCCAGAGTGCTTGAGATATTTCGTCATAAAAATCGCGGCTTGCCTGTGCGTCGAGGTGTGTTTTGGCAGTAGAAAGGCGTTGTTGTGCCACCTTTCCTGCGCCTTGACTTCGTAGTAAATTGGGGTCAATTTGTCCACGTTTAATGAGCATCTGACGGTAGCCAATCACCCCGCCAAAAAGCACGAAGGGCAAACCGATAAGCAACCAAAAAGGCAAGGAAGCAAAAAATCCGCGTCCGCGTGTACGCAGTCTTGCAGTGGATTTCAAGGCGAGTATGTCTTGGTTTTTAAGGCGATTTTCTTCGGCGATAGCATCCTCGCCACCTTCCACGTCAGCGACTTGTCCTTTGACAACCTTGAAGCTAATCGTACTGGGTTTTTTGGTAACGTATTCGGCGAGTTCGGGGTCGAAATAGGAGAAGGACGGAGCCACTTGAAACTGTCCCGGACGCTTGGGCAAAAAGACATATTCAAAGGTTTTGGTACCGCTGACCTTGCCTTTACTTTCGTAGGTTTTTTCGCTGATTTTGGGTTCGTATATATCAAAATCTTCGGCAGGCAGCCCCAAATCGGGGGCTTGTATTTGTTTCAAATCTCCTGCGCCGAGAATGCTTACGCGGAGGGTGTAGGCATCGTTGAGCGAGATGACATTGGTGTTGCTGCCGACCACACGCACATCGTAATTGCCGATAGCTCCACTAAAGTTTTCGGGCTTGCCAACTTCCGGCAATGGCTTTACATTTAATTTCAAAACAGGACTGGAGATTTTCTCGTAAGAAGCCCTGCGCTGACCTTTGAGGCGAATGCGTGTTTGGATAGTCATGGGCTTGATTTCGAGCAAACCCGTTTTTTGTGGAAAGAGGGCGACACGCTTGACAGGCTTGTATTTATAAGCAATGTCGTCTATCATTTTTGTTTTCCAAGCATCGGGATAGGACTTGACAACAACGGCATAAAATCCGGGATAATCGGGTTCTCTAACGAGGTTCATGCGCTCCACATCTATGCTCGTATAAAAGGTGTAATCCAATTCCAAGCCTTGTCCGAGATAAACCGTTGTGGTGTCCACTTCCGCCCTGAGCAACATGGCTGTGCCGTTGTTGATGCGGTCAAGGGCTTTTTCGCGTGTACCTTTTTTGCCCGGTTTGAGGACTTCGACGGCAATGGGTTTTGTCTTGTAAGTTTTGCCGCCTGCTTTGGCTATTGCCGAACCGATTTTGTACTTGCCCGGACGCTTGCCTTGCAAGGTATATACACGCGACATGGTGCGCGACATCTTGCCATTGCGATACTCAAAATTGGAATTTTGGCTATTTCTTACCAACCGAAAACCCTTGAAATCCGGCGGCTCAAAACGCTGCATATCGGCATTGGAAAAACTAAATGTTACCTCTACGTAATCGCCCTGTACTATCTGCGAAGCATCTACCTTTGCTTCAAAGGTGACTTGCGAAAATACCGATGTGGTAAGAATAGAAAATAATATAATAATTGTAAATACTATCTTGGAAAGCGGGCAGTCTTGCATATCTTATTGTCGTGTTGAAGTGTTGTTGCGTTGGAGTATTATAGTTCGCTAAATATGTATGTTAGTAGTTCGAGTGTTTTAGTGTCTAATTTACTGTTATTTGTCATTCGGCACACCTTCCTGCACTTTCTCTGTCAAAGTCTGCTCCTCCTTACTGTAATTTGTAATTTCATAAACATACTCTTTTATTTTATTTAAAATTTCTTCATCGTGAATATTTTGAATCATCTCAATGATTTCTGCTTTAATTTTTTGTATTGTTGTCATAGTTAATGATTTTTTAAAATTATTTACTCAAAATCTCTCCCAACACCCTCAAATTTTCATCCGCATCAAATATCGCCCGAATGGGAATTTCAAATCCTTCGACCACTTCACATTTAATCTGTCCTTCGCTCGCTTTGAGGATGAGTTCGTAAGTACCTGTTTCGTCTAATCGGTATTGTTCGATGATTTCTTTTTTAGGGTCAACTATCCAATATTCACGAATGTTGCTGGCGGCATAATCCTCAAATTTGATACCTCTATCTTTGGATGCGGTACTTTTTGAGAGGACTTCAACAGTCAAATCAGCGGGTGGATATATGCTTTGGTCGTCATCGAAATGTTTGGATTTTTTATTATCAAAATAACAAACGTCAGGTTCGTAACTATTGCGCGTACATTCAATCATAACTTTTTCGCTTCCCACAAAACCCAAGCGAAATTTCTCTGCATAAATTAAAAGTAATGTATATAAACGTCCGACAGCATTGGTGTGACGCTTCTTGGCAGGCGAATGAATGACCACTTCTCCATTGATAAATTCAGCCTTGACATCATCATCAATATCATTATAAAATTGAAGGCGACGTTTGTGTTCTTCGGCTAAGGCATCGTTGACCTCTTGTGCAATTGCTTTTGCATTAGGTAATTCGAGGATGTCTTGAACAATGTTTTTATGATGCGCTGTCATTATTGATTCATTATTATTTCTTCAAAAATACAAAAAAACAACCTCAAATTCAACTTGAATAAATCCCAAATTCCAACAAAATATCACATAAAAATACGTTTGGGTAAGTAGTTAGACAAAAACATCTGAACCACTAAGCGCACTAAGAACACGAATGTCGAATTAACCCCGTTCTTCAACGGGGCAGGCTACATAAGAAAACTAAGTTTGTGTAAAAAATTCATTATTAAATACTTAGAAATAATTTGTGTCCTCTGCGCCCATTCGATTTTATCCCGAAAGCTTTCGGGATTAGTGCGCTTAGTGGTTCAAATATTGTTAGTTTATTTTTGTCTCATTACTTATTTTGGTAGTGTAGTGGATGTAATGCTATTGAACCACGAAGCACACAAAGGACACGAAAGTCGAATAGACGCAGAGTTCACAAAGTATTTCTAAATATTTAATAATGAATTTCTTATACTATCTTAGTTTTCTTACTTCGTCTAT
>CALIZI010000297.1 GCA_938028705.1 uncultured Saprospiraceae bacterium
TAAAACTCGTCAGACATTTAAATATTGCTAGAAAAATATGATATCATCGGTGAATTTTGAAAATGTCAGACGAGTTTTAGCCCAAATTCAAGAGCAAAATGCCAACTATATTAAATAAAAATCGAACATGACATTGTCAAGTTAATTAATTAAAATTATTTTATAATATATTTTTATTTAAAAATTAATAATTTGTAAATATAATTTATTTTAAAATAACAAAAAACACGCCTATCTGAGTAGAATTTTTTGCACTATAATTATTTAAGTATTATTAATATTTTATTTTTAAATAATTATAAATTAAAATACAAAAATATTGCAAAATTATGATATATAAAAATTAACCATTAACCGTTCACCATTAATCATTAAAAAAAGAACATTATGAGAACAATGAAATTTAGCTTACTCGTCGTTTTGACGGGCATGTTATGTATTGCCTGCGCCCAACGAGAAATTACAGAACCCATCGGTACACTACCTGATGATACTTCTATTACGAATTACTCGGCATTGATAAGTAATCCTGTGATAGATGTAGAATTGTACATACTCATGGAAGGTCCATACAATCCTCATACAAAAAGTATGAGAACCGACCTCAACCAAGACCGCGGCTTATTGCCAGGACAAACCTTGATAGGTCTGGGAGCTGCCACACCCGCCGGACAACCTTATAGTGCTGAACCTTGGAGTTTTAAAGAAGAAGACGACGATCAAGGCTTATCGTTTGCCGAATATCCTTTGGATGTAGTAGATTGGGTATTAGTCTCATTCAGAACAGGGATTCCGAGCAATACACAGATTGTTAAAACCGCTGCTTGGGTACAGAAAAACGGTAAGATTTCGTTCCTTAACCCTAATGCCTTGAGAAAATTGGGGCAATATGAAGCCTTATACATTATCATAGAACATCGTAACCACATGGCAGCGATGACCCCCGAAGCCATACCTATACGCGACGATGCCATTGTCTATGATTTCAGCAAAAGAAACAGCTACCACGTATCCACCAGTTTCGGGCAAAAACAACTCCCAACCGGAGAATGGGTCATGTTTGCCGGAGATGCCGACCAGTCGGATATGACCAGCTACGATATTAATGCTTATGACAAAATAGATTGGGTTAGAGAAAATGGCACTTTCGGGCATTACAAATTATCTGACCTCAACCTCGACGGCGATGTGAACCTCCTCGACAAAGCCCTCTGGGCAGCCAACAACGGAAAACTCTCGGCAGTACCGAAGTGAAGGAAGTTGATAGAGTTTATTGAGTTGATAATGTTGACAGAGTTGATAATGTTGACAGAGTTGATTAGGTAATTGGATGAATTACTCTATCAACTCCGTAAACTCTATCAACTCCATAAACTCCATAAACTCTATCAACTCCATCAACTCAATAAACCCTATCAACTCCATAAACCCTATAAATTCAAAAGTTTTAAGATTATTTTTAATAGTGTGTTTTTAGTGAATAGTTCAAAGGTCGTGCAAAAGAGTGCGGCCTTTTTTTATATGTGTTAGCGTGTTTTTCCTTATATTTGTTATCTATTAGCAATAAAGCAATTCAGACATGTTCACAAAATACCTATCCTTCATCTTATTAATGTTCATGGTTTCGGGGCTTCAAGCCCAGCAGACCGTAGGACTGTTCCTTAATGATAGTTTGGCGTATAATGGCTACACACTATTGACCGCAAGCGGTGCCAGAAGCACTTATTTAATTGACAATTGCGGACGGGTAGTTCACCAATGGGATAGCGAAAATATCCCTTATTTTTCGAGTTATCTTACACCTGAAGGCAATCTTTTGCGTACTGCAAGATTTGGAGCAGCCGGTGGCGGTGTGGAGATGTTTAACTGGGAAGGCGATTTGGTCTGGAGCTACCGTTTTGCCGGTGATAATTTTTCGCAACATCACGATATTGCTCCGCTGCCCAATGGCAATATACTCGTACTGGCATGGGAGGCATTTAAGGCAAACGAAGTCATTGAGGCAGGTCGGGATACGGCTTTGGTTGACGAAGAACTCCGTCCTGAGTTTATTGTCGAACTCGAACCTGTGGGGGCTGATTCAGCGAATATTGTCTGGGAATGGCACGCCTTTGACCACCTTATTCAAGACTATGATCCTACCAAAGCCAACTACGGAAATCCTGCCGAACACCCCGAACTAATTGACTTTAATTATATTGGTATAGCGGGTACTTATACCGATTGGTTGCACGCCAATTTTATTGATTATAATCCTCAATTAGACCAAATCATTATCAATCTCCGCAATTTTCACGAGTTTTGGGTCATTGACCACAGCACAACGACCCTCGAAGCTGCCTCGCACGAAGGCGGCAATTCGGGCAAAGGCGGTGATATTCTCTATCGTTGGGGCAATCCTGAAACATACCGACGAGGTACAATTGCCAACCGCATATTTCATCATCAACATAATGCCAACTGGATTCCGTCGGGGTATCCGGGCGCAGGAAATATTATGATTTTCAATAACGGATTAGGCAGACAACCCGTTCAGTATTCTTCCATTGATGTCATCGTACCGCCTGTGGATGCCTTCGGACATTACACTATGCCGGATACCAATGCCCCTTACGCACCTGCGAATTTGCATTCAAGCTATACCACCAATCCGCCTACCGATATGTTTTCGGCGCGTATTTCCAGCGCACAGCGTTTGCCCAATGGCAACACTTTGATATGTGTCGGGCAGACGGGAAAATTGTTTGAAGTGGACGAAGCAGGAGGAGTGCATTGGGATTATATCACACCCCTTCGAGGCGGTACGCCCATCGAACAAGGCGAAGATCCACTTGCTAATGCTGTGTTTATGGTGCGAAGGTATGGTGTTGGTTTTGAAGCCTTTGTAGGTAAAGACCTGATTCCCGGCAACCCCATTGAAATCAATCCGCTTCCGTCCGATTGTGAAATTATGACTGATATTTCAAGTCCTTTTGAAGCGTATAACATCACCGCTTATCCTAATCCGACAAGCGGTAAAGTCTGCATTAGTTACAATTTACCTCAATTGACCAAGCAGGCTCAATTGGAATTGTATAATTATCAAGGACAATTAATGTTGAAAAAATATTTGCCGACAGGTAGCCGCGAAATTAAAATCAATGTCAACGACTTACCTGTGGGGATGTATTTTTACCGCCTTCGCAATGATGAAAAAATGAGTCGGGCTTATAAACTAATAGTGTTGTAGTTTGGTAGTATCGTAGTGTTGTGGTTCTAAAGATTTGAACGAACCACAATACGGCTACCCGTTTAAAGGCTATGCGCTTAAGTTTGCCCAAAGTGGCTACTAGTACGGGCTGTCTTTAGCTGCCCACGACCGCAAGGGAGCATTCACGTTGGCGCAGATATACGCGAGTTAAAGGTTCTAGCGAACCTTTTGGGCAGCTAAAGACAGCCCGTACTAGTAGCCACTTTGGGCAAACTTAGGCGCATAGCCTTTGTTAATAAAATAATATATGTAATTAATTATTTTTGAATGGTCGCACTGAAATATAGCCATTTTTAAATTAATTAAAATTATTTTATAATTTATTTATTATTAAAAATTAATTATTTATAAATATTTTTTATTGTAAAATAATTTAAAATCACCCTTATTTCAGTAGAACCTTGAATGTAAAATATATAATTTAAAGTTTAATGTTAAAATGAATTTTGTAGGCGCATAGCGTCGATACTATTTGTAACAACGAATGCCCCACTACCCGAAAAAGGCGTATAGTTCCGATAGCTATCGGAATGCGCCTAATATTACGAATCCACCTATGTGTGTCACACTCATTGTTTTTTTTTTGTAAAAGTTTAAAAAAGAGGATTTTACCTAATAGATTTGTTTAATCATAAAATGTTTGGTTATCAGCAATTTAATCATTAATAATTATTTTAATTTATTTAATTGAAAAATATTTTTTATTTGTAATTTCAAACATTTATATAAAACGTTTTGAGTGTGACACACATAAGTGGATTTATAATGTCAAAATGATTCTTTTGATTTAATAAATATAGATTGAGCGTGCTGTAATGACTGCTTTAGCTGTCAAGTGTGGTTTTAACTCAATATTCAATTACTTGAAAATCATTGCTTTGTGAC
>CALIZI010000298.1 GCA_938028705.1 uncultured Saprospiraceae bacterium
TAATGGCTTATCTGTCAAAGAACTAGATTCTTTTCTTTGGGTAAACGTATGTATGTTGTTTATTATCATTCTCAAAGGTACATACTATACCCTTTGAGAGGAATCTTTTTTGAATGTCAACTACATGGATGAACTTGTCGAAAAATCGGAAGAGGAGAAGGTTCTGATTTTCTTTCCTTCGGGTGCGCGATAGAGGAGTTCGGTGATTTCTACCAAACCCTCGGTCGGTGAGGCACCGGAGGTTTGAATCAGATGAAAAACAATATTGACATAAATGAGCCTTGATTCGGTTAGGGTAGCTTTGGCACTAATCGTGACAAGCGGACCGGCATTACTGAAATTTTTGTTGCTACCATCGATTTGTTCGGGGCAAATATTGTATATCGGTGGCGGGGTGTAAACAATATCTTGCGTAGTAGGCGTAGTGCAGTCAATACCCGTCCATTCAGGCGGGCAGTTGCATGTACCACTTACACACAGACCACCATTCAGACAATCGACCATGTAGCAGGGATTGACTTCAAATTGGCAAAGTACACCTGTGTAGCCCTCCGGGCAGTCGCAGTGTCCGGTGTCCTCATTGCATACGCCGCCGTTTTCGCAAACGCCCGGACAGTCATCCACGCCCACCAATATAATATCTGTTTTTTTTCCGCAACCTGTAAGGGCAATGATTATTGATAGTAATAATGTTATATATTTTAATTTAATTATATAATTCATGATGTTCAGTTTTTTGAATATTATTGATAATTAATTATTTATGTAATTAAAAAATATTTTATGTAATTTTATGTATAAAAATAAAACAACTCTTTTTGAATATTAATCAAAGCATTCTTTAAAATTTGAATGAAGTAATCGGATTGAGTAGTTCTGATTATAACTCACTGATTGTCAGACTAATCAGTAGGTGAATTACTAATTTGGAAAGATTAAAAGTTCTGAAATTACGGTATTGTCGCACATCAATGCGAGCCTGTCGTACTGCGCCAATACACTTTCGCGTCCTTTTAGTCCGACGGTAATGCCATAGCCTGATGTGGATGCGGCGATGACTTCGGTGATGCCGATTGCTTCTCCGTTGTTCTTTTTCAAGACGACGAAAAGGCGGTCTATTGCGGGGAAGTCATAACCGTAAAATGCTATGGTTTCGTATATTTCGTCAGATTCGCTGAGGTCAATTTCGTTGATACTCGTTTGGCATATCGTCGGGCATATTCGTGGAACATATCCTTCTTCGAGTTTGGCTCGCATTCTTATCAGTTGATTCAAAACGCGGGTCGGAACAGCGTCAGCTACACATAGAATACTGCCGGTGACTGCCCCGATAGATTCGTTCATCAATACGCCGATGTCTTCTTTGACATCGTGCATGGTTTCCGGCATGTTGTCATACACATATTCCAACGTTTCGCGCCATGAGCTGGACTGGTTGTTCATCATATTGATACCTTCGTCAAGTATCCCAAGGGCATTGGACAGGTTGGCGTTGAAATCATCAATTCTTTCGCAGCTTGTAAATTGGAGCAAAGGGATACTTATGAAAAATCCTATAAGTAACCACACAAATTTGTTTGTAGTCATTGGTAACTAAAATTTAGAAATGAATAAATGACAGTTTTTTTGATTTTTCAAAAAAACTGTAGTAAAGTGCAGATAATTTACAGGTGGTGTGGAGATATTTGATGTGTATGGAGAATGTGTGGACGGGGTGGCGGATAATTCAGATATGAAATTATAACGTATAATGTTTGGCGCAAAATTCAACAGAAAAAAAATAAAAAGCAAGTCATTTTTTGTAAAAACAACAATTTTAACATTTTTTTAACAAAATAATTGGATGATTTTTTGGTAAATATAAATATTTTATTATAGCGTATTTGTCTAATTAAAAACAAATTTGAGATGCACCTACAAATTTGAACGGTTCGGATGTGTCAGCGTTTTTTCGTAAGAAAAAAAGTCAATCCGGTATTTTTTTATGATACCGGAAATATTGACAAACAATGTTTTGTCTGTCATTAAGGATCTAAATTTCGTAAAAGTTCTTGCTTGTCAACAGGCACTACACCGACCTGCTCGCAGACCAAGCCGCCTGCAAGGTTGGCTAATTTGACCATGACCTCCGGGGCTAAACCGATAGCAATACCCAATGCCGCTACACTCAAGACGGTATCACCTGCACCGGAGACATCCGCTATATTTCGCACCTCTGCGGGTACGGTAAAATCGGTTTTACCGTCATCAAAGTACATACCTTTATCGGAGAGCGTGATGAGCGTATATTGATTGCCCAATTTTTCTCTGACAGCAGCGGCGGCTTTTTGCAAACTCTCTTTATCAGAAGGTATAATATCAAAATCAAGCATAGCACACACTTCTCTCAAATTGGGTTTAAAAAGCGTGACTTGTCGATATTCAAAAAAATTGAAATGCTTTGGATCTACCACTGTCGGAATGTTGTGTCGCGTGGCTTCTGCGAGTATTGTTTTAATGAGTTTAGGCGTAAGTACACCTTTATTATAATCTTGTAAAATAATGACATCGATATGGTCAGTATTATTGAGTAAGTGACGTATTTTTTCGGAGAATTGTTGTGTTTCATCCGGTGTGAGTTCGTGTTTATCCTCACTATCCAATCGAATGAGTTGGTGGTTGCGGGCAAGCACACGAGACTTGACAGTCGTGCGGCGGGTAGGAGAGGGGAGGAGACCTGTTTTAGAAATGCCTTTTTGTTGTATGATTTCCGTAAAAATATCACCATCATCATCCTGACCAATCAAGCTACACAAATAAGGTGTTGCGCCCAGTGCTTTGAGGTTGAGAGCAACATTGGCAGCACCGCCAAGCCGATTTTCAGTACCTTGAATATCCACCACAGGAACAGGTGCTTCGGGCGAAATTCGTTCTACCTTACCATATACATAGCGGTCAATCATCACATCACCTACAATAAGCGCATTGACCTGACTGAAAGCCTCAAAAATAGCTTCTATATTCATATTTGGTTTGTTGGTTTTGGCTACCAGTTCATGGTTGGACAGTTCATAGTTCATAGTTATCATAATAACCTGAATTTCATCCCGATAGCTATACGAGATTGTAACTCACTGATTATCAAACTGTCCAACGTTAGACGGGTAGCCTTGGTTTTTATTCGTGAGTCATTCACTAACTGGACTTTGGGCATTTTGGAAATTAGGTAACTGGAATCTTCGGTTTTAAATCGTAAGTAATTGATTATCAGATATTTAATTTTAATTAATATAAAAAATATTCAATTAATTAAATTTTATAATTATTTGATAAAAATCCCGATAACTATCGGGATACCTAATACCAAATTTCCTAATTCCCCAATGTCCAGTCACTAAGCCAATGTATATTCACGTCCGTCAAGTGTTCTGTTCATCAGGTGTCTGTTGAAGAGTTCGCGGCGAAGCAAGACGTGGTCTCCAAAGGTGCTGTTTGATTTCAAAATCTCATTGACTTCATGCTCGGTATAAGTTTTACCTTTTTCAAAAAAGCTTGCCATGTATTCTACGGCTAATTGTTTTTTTACAGGTTTTTTGGGCCACATCGCCAACTTGTTTTCTTCATCTATAAAAGGCTGTAATGCGTGAGGTATCATAGTATAATTAAATTTAAAATGTAAAATAATGAATGTAAAATATAAAAGGAGACGATAGTACGCAAGTTTAATATGTATTTTAATAGGTTGCACTAAAATAAGTAAAAAACAGATATATCAGATACATTTACAAAATAAATATTTGATATATGCGATTAATAAGTTCATTGACATAAGACGTTTCATATAGCGTGTCATCGGCAAAAATCTCGAAAAAGGGTTTAAATGGTGATAAATTCGCTCAAAATTAATGGCAATGCCCAAACAGAAGATATAGGAATCGAAATTAAATCGTTCCCGA